>NZ_JAMPNR010000008.1:0-80465 GCF_028479485.1 Providencia sp. PROV209
AGGGATATCTTTGCTTTGCCGCCTACCTACAACCTCGAACTATTTAGAAAAACCCTTTCGTGATATTCAATCCTTAATTCTTAAGTTCTACTTCTTGGATACCTGTCTTTATTATTTATTCGGAAGTGTATTTAACTGAGCGCACAGCTGTTCGGTAGCATTAATGATGCGGGGACCAGCGCGGTGGAACCAATCCTCATTTAAGCGAATAATTGGGATGTTGAGTTGAGAATGCCAGAAGGCTTTTACCGTTTTTTCTTGCTCCGGTGAGCCAGTCATAATGATAGCGTCGGGTTTGCGAGTAAGGACTTGCTCACGGCTGACTTGAGGCCATTGAACTGCGCTATTTTCAAAAATATTTTGAGCGCCGCAGGTTTTCACGACATCATTTTGAATGGTCTGATCGCCAGCGCTAAATAAAGGCTGTGTGCCTAATTGAATAAATAGCCGCTTAGGTTTTTCATGATTCACCAATGTGTTTTTTTGCGCTTCTAAACGGCTGCGCATTTGCATAATATTTTTTTTAGCAATCTCTGGGTGAGGGCTATATTGTGAAAGCTCTTCTAGAGACGAAATAACGCCATCAATAGTTTGTGGGTCAAAATAGATAATTGGAATGCCCAACGACGCCAGTTGATCCAACGGACGCTGTGGATTTCCACCCCGCCATGCCAAGATTAAATCCGGTTTTAAGGCAACAATGCGTTCAATATTCATACCTTGCCAATCTGCCACTTGTTCAAGCTTTTGAGCAGCTTTTGGATAATCAGAATAAGCGCTAACAGCAACCAAGCTGTCTTCTAATCCTGCTGCGTAAGCGAGCTCGGTATTGGCTGGTGATAAGCTAATGACTCGGTACTTTGGCGCGGTGAATGCATGGCTTGCTAAGGTAAAGAAAAGCAGAAAACCAATTAGTGAGCGCATGAATTTGGAGGTTGAGTTCATATCATTACTTCACAAATAGGTATTAGAGAAAAGGCATAAAAGGGACTCAATTATGCCTTAATAAGATTAACAATGAATTAGGCTAATGCTGCGACAATCGCGGAAACCATCAATGAGGATTGGCGTGCAGCAACAGGTAAAAATTCATCAAAGCTAGTATGGGATTCTTTATCCGCCACATCTGAAATTGCGCGGACCACCACAAAAGGCACGTTAAACTGGTAGCAGACATGACCGATAGCAGCGGCTTCCATCTCAACGGCAGCAACGGTCGGGAAGGTAGCTTTGATGCGAGCTAAAGGCTCTGCGCCATTAATAAATGCGTCACCACTGCAAATCAGACCACGCACTGCGTTCATATCTAAGGCTTTAACACATTGTTCGGTTGTTTCAATTAATTTGGCATCTGCAATAAATGCAGGTGGGCACTGTGCCATTTGACCAGGTTCATATCCGAATGCAGTAACATCGGCATCGTGGTAGCGTACCTCGGTAGAGACAACAATATCACCGACATTTAAACGCGGATCTAAACCACCCGCTGAACCTGTATTGATGACCACATCTGGCTTGCAGTGTTCTAACAGTAACGTGGTGCCGATGGCGGCTGCCACTTTACCAATACCTGATTTTAATAAGGCAACATCAACGCCGTTCATTTTTCCTGTATAAATTTCACAGCCAGCAAGGCTCAATGTTTGGCAGCCTTCAATTCTTTCGCGCAGGGTCGCAACTTCTTGCTCCATCGCACCTATGATACCGATTTTCATTATGTCATACTCACTGTTGATTAATTAGACACTTATGCTGTAGATGGCTAAAGTGTAACATCGAAAGGTGGGTTTTCCTCTGCCTTTTCTTTGGGTACTCTGGAATTAAAAGGCGAGGTATAGAGGTAAGCATGGCGGAAAAAGAGATTAACTTTGTTAGAAAACTGAGTTTTCAACGTAATTATATTAGTGCCAAAAGCCAACGAATTTCCGCACAGGATGAAGACGCGGTAAACCGTTTATTTGAAAGTGATCGTGGACGTATCATTAACTCTGCCGCAATCCGTCGCTTACAACAGAAAACCCAAGTTTTTCCCCTCGAACAAAATTCCGCAGTACGCAGCCGTTTAACTCACTCTCTTGAAGTCCAGCAAGTCGGGCGTTACATCAGCAAAACAGTGCTGGGTGAGCTTAAAAAGAAAAAATTATTGGATGAATATGGACTGACCGAACGCTGTGATGCGTTTGAAAGCCTTGTCGAGATGGCGTGTTTGATGCACGACATTGGTAACCCACCATTTGGGCATTTTGGTGAAGCTGCGATTCAGCGCTGGTTTAGTAAATTATTAGCACCGGATTACGTGTTCACACCTGAGTCTCCTGACCCTTGTAAAATTAAAGCGTTGCAACTGACGGGAAATGAAAAACAAGACTTATTTCGTCGCCAGCTGAAGCGAGATTTATGTTCGTTCGAGGGAAATGCACAAGGGCTGCGAATGGCTCATCGTCTATTGAAGCTGAATTTAACCTACGCGCAAATTGGCTCGATTTTGAAATATACTCGCGGCGCCTATGACCTTGAACCTATTCCGTCAGAATTTGATTATTTAATGAAAAAACCAGGCTATTACTGGTCTGAAGTCGATTTTGTTAGCGAATTAACGAAAAAACTAGAGATGGACAAATATTGCCGCTTTCCACTCACTTATATCATGGAAGCAGCGGATGATATTTCCTATTGTATTGCTGATTTGGATGATGCGGCAGAGAAGGGAATTTATACTGTTGAGCAGCTGATCGAATACCTAAAAGCAGAATGGGGAGAGGTAAAATCAGGCGATTTATTCGAGCAAACCATCTTGCGCGCATTCAATAATATTAGTGATAACCATACAAGACGCATTCAGCAAGACCAGTTTTTTATGTACTTGCGTGTGAATATTACGGGAAAACTTGCTCACTATAGCGCCCAGCGTTTTATTCAACATCTGCCTGAAATTTATCACGGTCGTTTTAATAGTGCGTTACTGGAAGATAAAAGCCAAGAACATCGCCTCTTAAAAGCCTTGAAAACCGTGGCATTCAAACATGTCTTTAACCACCATGAGGTGGAAGAGTTAGAGCTACAAGGTTACCGAATTATCAGTGGATTATTGGATGTTTATAGTCCGCTATTAATGATGGATAGAGACGATTTTGCCTCATTAGTTGAACAAAATTACCATAAACATTTTTTTATCGAAACTCGCCTATTTCATAAATTATCCAATAAACATCGTCTGTCTTATAACGAAGCCTTAGAAAAAATATCTGCAACTCATGAAGCCGATAAATCAATGTTGGAGTTTTATTACCGCGCCAGACTTATTCAGGATTACATTAGTGGGATGACCGATCATTATGCATATGAAGAGTATCGAAAATTTATGGTCACCAATTAGTTCTGATAAAAAAAGTTAGTGTATAGCGTGACAAAAAAACTAAGTGGTCACTAATTTTAGGAAAAAAATGCTATGATAGCCCGTTAATTTGTCTCTCTAATTATCTGGCAGTTGCAGTGTTAATGTGAGTAAACACTTACCCACTAGCGACTTAAAATAGAATTTATTTAACCCTGTTTAGTGACTACTTTATGGCCCAATTTTACTCGCCAAATCGCCGTACCACCCAACGCCGTCAAATCACGGTTCATGTCGATAGTTTAGATGCCGCTGGGCAAGGCGTTGCTCGCCACGATGGCAAAGCCATATTTATTACGGGGTTATTGCCTGGGGAAGATGCGCAAGTCGAATTAACTGAAGACAAACGCCATTTTGCTAAAGCCAAAGTCATTAAACGTCTCAGTACAAGCGCTCAACGTGTGCAACCGAACTGCCGTTATTTTAACCAATGCGGTGGTTGCCAGCAGCAACATGTGGATATTGCACTTCAACGGGAAAGCAAAGCGCAAGCCTTACAACATTTAATGAAGCGAGAAACAGGTGTTGTGCTACCCGCCATTTCGGTGATAGGTGGGAAAGAATATGGCTATCGCCGCCGTGCCCGCTTAGGGCTGCAATACCAAAACAAATCCAATCATTTAATGATGGGGTTTCGCCAAACGCAAACCAATACGCTGGTGGACATTAAAAGTTGTTCTGTATTACACGCAGAACTCGATGCGCTGCTAGCACCGTTATCAACCTGCTTAAATCAGTTATCAATTGCCAGTAAATTAGGGCACGTAGAGCTTATTCATGGTGATAACGGCAACCTTATACTGTTACGTCATTTAGCCCCTGTTGACTCATCTGATAGAAAACGGCTGTTAGAATTTGCTCAATCTCACGGAGTCACTATTTGGTTGGCTGGCGATAATGGGCAACTACAGGCTCTTCAGGCTGATGCTACGTTACCGGAATATCAGGTGGCAGGTGAAATTTTACAGTTTAGTCCTGCTAACTTTATTCAGGTTAATGGGGAAATTAACCAGCAAATGGTCGCGCAAGCGATAGCATGGTTAGATCTAAGCCCAGAAGATAGAGTATTGGATCTTTTCTGCGGGATGGGTAACTTTACCCTGCCGATAGCTCGTTTAGCGAAAATGGTCGTGGGTGTTGAAGGTGTTGAAAATTTAGTCACTCAAGCGAAAAATAACGCCCAGCGCAACTCAATTGAGAACGCTGCGTTCTATAATGAAAACTTGGAAGAGCAGATTCACACTCAGCCGTGGGCACAAGAAGGCTTCAATAAAGTGTTATTGGATCCGGCTCGTGCAGGTGCCGCCGGCGTAATGGAACATTTAATTAAACTGATGCCAGAAAAAATTGTCTATGTTTCTTGTAATCCAACAACCTTAGCAAGAGACAGTAAGGTTTTGCTTGAAGGCGGGTATCAGTTATCTCAATTGCGGATGTTGGATATGTTTCCGCAAACAAGTCATCTGGAATCTATGGCGTTATTTGTTCGTAGCCCAGAGGAGTAACAGGTAGGGAGAATATATGGTTGCAGTAAGAAGTGCACATCTAACCCCAGCAGGTGAATTTGACCCCGAAAAATGGGTTAATGATTTGGGTTTGAATAATAAACAATCAGAAGAAAAACTCATCCATACCTGGCAGTATTGTCACGATAAATTATCGGGGCAAGATATCGCGCCTTTGCTACTGTGGCGCGGCATAGAAATGACCGAAATTTTATCCACGCTCAGCATGGATATTGGTAGCTTACAAGCCGCATTATTGTTCCCTCTGGTTGAAGAGGGAAAATTGGATGAACAATCCGTTATCGATGATTTTGGGCAATCTATCCATGCGCTGGTAAAAGGCGTGATTGAGATGGATGCTATCCGTGAACTTAAAGCCACTCAATCGAATGAAACCAGCTCTGTGCAGGTGGATAATATCCGCCGTATGCTATTGTCGATGGTGGAAGATTTTCGCTGTGTCGTTATTAAACTTGCGGAACGTATTGCGCATTTGCGTGAAGTAAAAGATGCCAGTGAAGATGAACGCGTCTTAGCGGCAAAAGAGTGTTCTAACATCTATGCACCTTTAGCAAATCGCTTAGGAATTGGGCAATTAAAATGGGAATTAGAAGATTTCTGTTTCCGTTATTTGCATCCAGATGAATACAAAAAAATAGCCAAATTGCTGCATGAGCGCCGTATTGACCGAGAAGAATATATTGATAACTTTGTCAGTACACTGCGCAAATATATGTTGAAAGAGCAAATCCAAGCCGAAGTGTATGGGCGACCAAAACACATTTACAGTATTTGGCGCAAAATGCAGAAAAAGTCCTTAGCATTTGGCGAGTTATACGATGTGCGTGCGGTGCGTATTGTGGTGGAGCGACTGCAAGATTGCTATGCAGCGTTAGGGATTGTTCACACCCATTTCCGTCATCTGCCCGATGAATTTGATGATTATGTGGCGAACCCGAAACCGAATGGTTATCAATCGATTCACACCGTAGTTTTAGGTCCTAACGGTAAAACCTTAGAAATCCAAATTCGCACCCGCCAAATGCATGAAGATGCTGAACTCGGCGTTGCTGCGCACTGGAAATACAAAGAAGGCGCAAGTGGTGTAGGCAAAGGCAGCAGCTACGAAAACCGAATTGCATGGTTGCGTAAACTTATCTCATGGCAAGAAGAGATGGCAGATTCTGGCGAAATGCTGGATGAAGTGCGTAGCCAAGTGTTTGATGACCGTGTGTATGTGTTTACGCCAAAAGGCGATGTAGTTGATTTACCTACAGGTTCGACACCACTCGATTTTGCTTATCATATTCACAGTGATGTCGGACACCGCTGTATTGGGGCGAAAATTGGTGGGCGCATCGTGCCATTTAGCTACCAATTACAGATGGGTGACCAAATTGAAATTATCACCCAAAAACACCCAAACCCGAGCCGTGACTGGCTTAATCCTAACCTAGGTTACGTGACGACCAGCCGCGGACGGGCGAAAATTCAAAACTGGTTCCGTAAACAAGACCGCGATAAAAACATTCTGGCGGGACGCCAAATTCTCGACAGCGAATTATCCCATCTGGATATCAGTTTACGAGATGCGGAGAAGCAGTTAATCGCGCGTTATAACGTACATTCACTGGATGAAGTGTTAGCCGGAATTGGCGGCGGCGATATTCGTATTAATCAGTTAGTTAACTTCCTGCAAGCCAAGTTTAATAAAGCGACGGCAGAGGAAGAAGATCGCGCGGCGATGAAGTCGCTAGAGAATAAATCAGGCGTTCCGAGAGCACCATCTCACGGGAGTGGTCGTGTGGTGGTCGAAGGGGTTGGTAACCTCATGCATCATATTGCCCGTTGTTGCCAGCCAATTCCCGGTGATGAAATTGTCGGATTTATTACCAAAGGTAGAGGGATCTCTATTCACAGCGCCGATTGTGAACAGCTTGCAGAGTTACAAAGCCATGCACCAGAGCGTGTCATCGATGCGGTTTGGGGAGAAAACTACTCCAGCGGTTACTCATTAGTCGTCAGAGTGATAGCGAATGACCGTAGTGGATTATTAAGGGATATCACCACAATCCTCGCAAACGAAAAAGTGAACGTATTAGGGGTAAGTAGCCGTAGCGATGTGAAACAGCAATTAGCGACCATCGATATGACTATCGAACTGTACAATATCGAGGTACTGGGTCGGGTGCTTTCGAAATTGAATCAGTTGCCGGATGTTATCGAGGCGAAACGTCACTCCTCCTGATTTTCTTCATATTTCGAGCTGTAGGGGTGTTGGCTACATTCACTAACCCTAGTCACATACTTATGTATGCTCCTAGGGATTAGTTCAATTGCTGCCTACCTACAACTCGAACTATTTTGAAAATGCATTTTCTTCATATTTTGGCGTGCAGCGTTGTTGGCTGTGCTCACTTACCGCATAGCTGCTTATCCAAACTATTTTGAAAATACTTTTTGACGGCTGCTATAACAAAAGCTTGAAAGATTTAGCGTATTCAATTTAATTTGGTTAAGGTATAACCCTCATTAAATCACCATGTAATTATTTTTTGATAAGGGTTAAATATGCAGCAGGGCAATAAACAAATTGAACGGTTACTCTCTATTATGGCGCGTTTGCGTGACCCGCAAAATGGCTGTCCGTGGGATACGCAGCAAACGTTTAAGACCATTGCCCCTTATACCCTAGAAGAAACCTATGAAGTTCTAGACGCCATTGAACGAGAAGATTTTACCGACTTAAAAGGCGAGTTGGGGGATCTCCTCTTTCAAGTTGTGTTCTACGCACAAATGGCGCAAGAGCAAAATCTATTTGATTTTGATGATATTTGCCAAGCCGTTAGCGACAAACTTGAACGTCGCCACCCACATATTTTTGACGAAAATAACGCTCTCAGTAGCCAAGAAGCGATTGCAGGTTGGGAACAACGTAAAGCCAAAGAACGTGCTGAGAAAGACCAATATTCTGTTTTAGATGATATTCCTAACGCGCTTCCCGCATTAATGAAAGCCTATAAAATTCAAAAACGTTGCGCTTCAGTGGGCTTTGATTGGGATACCCTTGGACCTGTCGCTGACAAAGTGACGGAAGAGCTCGCCGAGGTGATGGAGGAAGCGACTCAGGTTGTCGTGGATGAACAGCATCTTGAAGAAGAAATTGGCGATTTGCTGTTTGCCACGGTGAATTTATCTCGTCATTTAGGGCATAAGCCTGAGCTCGCGTTGCAAAAAGCCTGCAATAAGTTTGAACGCCGTTTTCGTGAAATCGAAAGAAGATTAGCAAAAACTGGCAAATCAACAGAAACTGCTACACTTGAAGAGATGGAAGCCTTATGGGTTTCTATCAAATTAGGTGAGTAGGGTTCGCCTTTGATGATAATCACGGATTGAAATAGTTATTCAAAATCAAACAATCTGCGAAATGATGTTTTTTCAGTGATAGATTGAGCTGAAAGGATTTAGCTTTTAGGTAAAAATGTGTTAACCTTGCAAAACAGTTGAATAGCACTCTAGAAAGTGACTATTTATCAAACGATAAATATTTTTATTTTTAACTTGCTGATTTATTTAAGGTATTAATGAAAACTAGCCTTATTGCGCTTAGAACATTTGTAGGAGATTTAAGGTTCGGGTATACTGTTTTCCCGTCCTGTTATATCCATCATCTTTTAAACCTAAACGTTCAGGTTCAGCATGAAAACTAATTATATTTTTGTGACCGGCGGGGTCGTATCCTCTCTGGGTAAAGGCATTGCCGCAGCCTCCTTGGCGGCTATACTCGAAGCCCGTGGACTCAATGTAACCATTATGAAATTGGATCCCTACATTAACGTAGATCCAGGTACAATGAGCCCAACCCAACACGGGGAAGTTTTCGTTACAGAAGACGGCGCTGAAACTGACTTGGATTTAGGTCATTATGAGCGTTTTATTCGTACCAAAATGACACGTCGCAACAACTTTACGACTGGACGTGTTTATTCTGAAGTCCTGCGCAAAGAGCGTCGTGGCGACTACTTAGGCGCGACCATCCAAGTTATTCCTCATATCACTAATGAAATCAAAGATCGCATCATCCGTGGTGGTGAAGGTCATGATGTTGTATTAGTCGAAATCGGCGGTACTGTCGGTGATATCGAGTCTCTGCCATTCCTTGAAGCAATTCGTCAAATGGCTGCTGAAGTGGGTCGTGAACACACGCTGTATATGCACTTAACATTAGTGCCATACTTAGCGGCTGCGGGCGAAGTGAAAACGAAACCAACACAGCATTCAGTGAAAGAATTACTGTCGATTGGTATTCAACCAGATGTACTGATCTGCCGTTCCGATCGCGTGATTCCTGCGAATGAGCGTGCGAAGATTGCCCTATTCTGTAATGTTCCAGAAAAAGCGGTTATCTCTCTGAAAGACGCAGATTCAATCTATAAAATCCCTGGCATGCTGAAGGCGCAAGGTTTAGATGAATACATCTGTAACCGTTTCCGTCTTGAATGCAAAGAAGCTGATTTATCTGAGTGGGAACAAGTTATTTACGAAGAAGCCAATCCAGCAGGTGAAGTCACTATTGGTATGGTGGGTAAATATGTTGAATTACCAGATGCATATAAGTCAGTTATCGAAGCACTGAAACATGCAGGTTTGAAAAATCGTTTAACGGTCAATATTAAGTTAATTGACTCTCAAGATATTGAAACCCGTGGGGTTGAGCTGCTCAAAGGTCTGGATGCGATTTTAGTACCAGGCGGGTTCGGTTCTCGTGGTATTGAAGGCAAAATTCTGACGGCACAATATGCGCGTGAGAATAAAATCCCTTATTTAGGTATTTGTCTGGGAATGCAAGTGGCGCTGATTGAGTTCGCACGTAATGTTGCGAATATGAAAGACGCGAACTCCACTGAATTTGATGCAGATTGCAAATTCCCAGTTGTTGCGCTGATTACTGAATGGCGTGACGAAGATGGCAACGTTGAAGTGCGTTCTGAAGAGAGCGACCTTGGCGGTACAATGCGTGTTGGTGGTCAGCAATGTCATTTAACCGATGGAAGCTTAGTGCGCGGTATGTACGGCGCAGAAACGATTGTTGAGCGTCACCGTCACCGTTACGAAGTGAACAATCTGCTGTTGAAACGTATCGAAGATGCGGGTCTGAACATTGCAGGTCGTTCTGTGGATAATAAACTGGTTGAAATCATTGAAAATCCAAACCACCCATGGTTTGTGGCTTGCCAGTTCCACCCAGAATTCACTTCGACCCCAAGAGATGGTCATCCATTGTTTGCAGGTTTTGTTAAAGCCGCTGGTAAGTACCAGAAAGGTGAGTTGAAATAAGATACGGGGAAGTCGGCAATTTTCGCCAACTTCCCGAAATTTAACTTGTACTGAGGAAAACCTAATGTCCAAAATTGTTAAAGTGATCGGTCGTGAAATCATTGATTCTCGTGGTAACCCAACTGTTGAAGCTGAAGTACATTTAGAAGGTGGTTTTGTTGGTTTAGCCGCAGCTCCATCAGGTGCATCTACAGGTTCTCGTGAAGCTCTGGAATTGCGTGATGGTGATAAATCACGTTTTCTGGGTAAAGGTGTTCTGAAAGCTGTTGCCGCTGTTAACGGTCCAATCGCTCAAGCAGTTATCGGTAAAGATGCTAAAGATCAAGCTAATATCGATAAAATCATGATTGACTTAGATGGTACTGAAAACAAATCTAAATTCGGTGCAAACGCAATTCTGGCAGTATCTTTAGCAAACGCGAAAGCGGCTGCTGCGGCAAAAGGTATGCCTCTGTATGAGCATATTTCTGATCTGAATGGTACTCACGGTCAATACTCTATGCCTCTGCCAATGATGAACATCATCAATGGTGGTGAGCACGCAGATAACAACGTTGATATCCAAGAATTCATGATTCAACCAGTTGGCGCACCGACTCTGAAAGAAGCGGTACGTATGGGTTCTGAAATTTTCCATCACTTAGCAAAAGTACTGAAATCTAAAGGTATGAACACGGCTGTTGGTGATGAAGGTGGTTATGCACCTAACTTAGAATCTAACGCTGCTGCACTGGCTGCTATCAAAGAAGCGGTTGAGCAAGCGGGCTACGTTCTGGGTAAAGATGTGACTCTGGCGATGGACTGTGCAGCTTCCGAGTTCTACAACAAAGAAACTGGCAACTATGAGCTGAAAGGCGAAGGTAAAACCTTCACTTCACAAGAGTTTACTCATTACTTAGAAGAGCTGACCAAACAATACCCAATCGTTTCTATCGAAGATGGTTTAAACGAATCTGACTGGGATGGTTTCGCATACCAAACTAAAGTTCTTGGCGACAAAATCCAATTAGTTGGTGACGATTTATTTGTAACTAACACTAAGATCTTAAAAGAAGGTATCGAGAAAGGCATCGCTAACTCAATCCTGATCAAATTCAACCAAATCGGTTCTCTGACTGAAACGTTAGCTGCGATTAAAATGGCGAAAGATGCTGGCTATACAGCGGTTATCTCTCACCGTTCAGGCGAAACTGAAGATGCAACGATTGCTGATTTAGCAGTGGGTACTGCAGCAGGTCAAATTAAAACAGGTTCTATGAGCCGTTCTGACCGTGTTGCTAAATACAACCAACTGATCCGTATTGAAGAAGCTCTGGGTAACAGCGCGCCATTCAACGGTCTGAAAGAAGTTAAAGGTCAAGCGTAATTGATATTCGCTTAGATTAAATTGAAAAAAGGGACGAGAAATCGTCCCTTTTTTTATTTAAAATAAATACCTTCCAAAGTATTCAAATCCTATAAATAATGCGGAATAACTCCACCAAGCCCTTCTTATTTTTTATGCTACTAATATAACGCCAGTCTAAATTGATTATTTAGATAATTAACATGAAAATTAAATAAGGATATTATTATGGGCAAGGATAGTCATGAGTCATTATTTACCGCGGCAAAACAAGTGTATACGCATATAAAAAAAGATGCGGATTTGATGAATAAAGTTAGTGATATTAAATCTGGGTATAAACGTCATGGTGAATGGAATGAATCGCTAACGAATCAAAAAGTGGCATTAGAAAAAAAAATTACCGATATTATATATATGAATTACAGCCGTACTACTCCTGCTGGCATTGACGGTCTGAATATTATTGAGCAGAAAAAATTTTTAGCGGATTTTAAAAAATATCGTTCAGAAAATAAAAATATTGAAGTTAAAGTTCAAGGGAAAAATGATAATAAATTTTCATCCCTCACGGATGATGAATTATTAGATGGTTCTGCGTATCGAATTTTACCGAAGAATTATCGTGAGCGGTATAATAGCCGATCAATGTTAATGTCTCGATTAACAGTCAATGTGAAAAAAGAATATTTCGCAGATTTAGCTAAAGCATTAATGCAACTCTACGAAAATGATCCGAATAAAAAAGTGATGCAAGCGAAGATCATGGGACCTAAAAAATTAGGGCGAATAACGGATCAAGCTGTGATTTATTTCTCTGAAGCAAGTTTACAAAGTGCTACAGAAATTAGCCAGCAGCTAAAAACGCTATTGCCTGCTGATGCGATGATTGAGCATGTTCCTATGGGAATGCACCGCGTTGATAAAGGTTTTTCTTATTCTGAAACCCTTGAAGGACAATCCAGTAGTCATGGTGAGTCAAGAGCAGAAATGATCGCTAAAGGGATTGTATCTTCATTGATTTCAGATAAACCCTTGGAGCTGAGCCTGACTAAGGTATTAAGGGTTCATGGTTACGATGCAGAACAGCCAGCTTTACTTTCTCAATCAGTCAAAGAAACCTATTTTGATATTTCAATTACAGGCAGTGGCACAAATTCAGGCAATCATTTTAGCCCTGATATTGAAAAGTTTAAGCAAGACCCAATTGAGTTCGCCCGTAACTACAATATTAATACCAAAGTACTTAATTCTATTTTGCAAATACCAGCGGAAGGTAAAATTTTATTTAATAAAAATTTTGGTAAAGGTTATCAAGTTGAATATGTGGATTCAACTGATGAACAACATCAGCGTTACATAATAGATTGCTATCTTTTAGACTCAAAGGCGAGAAATAAAGAAAGTAAATATGTGGAATATGTCGATATTCCTAAGGATCATCCCGAAAAAGATTTTCTATTTACAGGACTATTGCGTGGTGAATCGATTGTGGTGATTGTATTAGACAGCGAATACTATCGGATCTATCGAGATAATCGCGCTGACGCCTCATTACTTTATGACGATGTAGTGATGGCTGTTGATGCAAGGGATTATATTCTCCCCGAGAAAAATATTAGCAAAGCTAATGCATTCATGCATTTTAATGGCGATGAATGGAAGTTAATTGTTCAGCCACAACGTAATCGGATATCTCTAAGTGCAGAGGACAACATCGTTAAAGTCCAAAAAGCGGGAGATTACAATCTATCAGATAGAACACAACGTTTTGAAAATGCTAGGGATAGCGTTCATCGTGAATTAAAAATGCTGGCAAAAAAGGTTAATGTGAAAATTGGTGATATCCCGAGTGAAACTGTATTTCTAGCAGAATCCCAGTATTCAGCAACACAGCCTTCAGAGTTACTGGAAAGTCATTCATCATTAAAAACATGGCTAGATATTGGTAGTCAATTACAACAAAAATTAGATATTCAAATTCAGGCGCTTAAAAAAAATCGGCAGATATTAGAGGAAAGCTTAATTGGCGTTACGGACATAACGCGCAAAAAGAAAATGCCATTGAAATGAATAAAATCATTATTTCAATGCAAAATAGACAATATGGCGAGCTTTTTTACCATTTACGTGAAGTGGAATACAGTTGGTTATGGCAACGTATTAAAGCGAATCAAGGCATGAGTGCAGTAGTTAAGATTAAAGAGTTTGATCCGAATATGGGAATAAATTCACCTTATGCTTATCATTTAACAATTAATGAACGGTATGAGAATTTAATTTACCTGCACAAATTAACGCGAAATATACGGTTTAAAAATGAATTTAGTGAGGGAATTAAACAGTATAAAGAAATTAGCATACTGGATGTGAATGACACAGTGCCTTCACAGTTATTGAAAAAAATGTATGTCACAAACGAGTATACGGCGAGAGAACGAGGTGCTTTGTATCGTGTCATTCAAGAAACCACGTATGAAGAGTATATTAGTCATGTATTAACTCAAACCGGAAAAATTAGTGAATTCTTCTCTGAAGCTGGTAGTAAAACGAATCGATTAATTCCTCAAGACTTCTACTTATCATTAGTGAGAAGTGAATCTGGCGGGCGCTGCTACCCATTGGTAAGAGGTATGTCCGTGGGATTAGCGCGAGAAGGACACCTAGGTGCGGATAAACTCATTGATAAGCTATATATTGCAGCAGCAGCGCCTGATAGCCGTGATTCCCTATTATTGCAAGATTCTCTGAAAAGACTACATTCTAATGTTGAAGCGGTAGAGGCTTCATTTTCCCATGGGATTATGGATCTGAAAAAGATCCAAACTCTATTGGGGTTAAAGTCTGAAATCATGATGTTTGCCATCAATAGTAAAAGCCATTCAATGTTAGTAGGTAAAACTGTAAGTGGAGAGCAAAGTACTTATTATTTTTATGATCCTAATTTTGGTCTTTTCTCATTTAAAAATAGTAAGCGATTATTTTCATCTTTAAATAAATTTTTTACGGAAAAGAAAATGGCTGATTACTATTCAGCCTATGAAGTTGAGAATAAACCTGCATTTGAATTGGTCTTTATTAATACGGATGAAATGGCAAAGGTGCCTATTGGCAACTATCTATCAGTTAATGATTTAAGTATTGATGAAAAATTATCTGATTTAAGCGAAAGAGGAAAAAAAGTTGAACAATTGCTTTTTAAACAAAAAGAAATTATTGAAGATACAAGATTGAAAGCTTCATTGACGATATTGGATGCTCAGCAATGGG
This sequence comes from Providencia sp. PROV209, assembly GCF_028479485.1. Classification (NCBI taxonomy): domain Bacteria; kingdom Pseudomonadati; phylum Pseudomonadota; class Gammaproteobacteria; order Enterobacterales; family Morganellaceae; genus Providencia; species Providencia sp. PROV209. The sequence goes on from NZ_JAMPNR010000008.1 coordinate 14,852, forward strand.
GGGAGAGAGTCAATGATGCCACATTAAAACTCTCAGCAGAAAAACATTTTAATGGAAAATGGATTCCACTATTTTCAAGTGCAGAGCAAGCATCAGATAACCTGTATCGAATTAAATTTATTCATATTGAAAATCCCGATCTTACTCGCTGGGTTGAGACTACGGACAAAACATTTATTGAGTTTCACCAATACTCGATCGAGCAAATGGAGTTATTCAACAGATATTATCGTTTTGAAGAAAATAAAATAAAAGCGCAACTTAATGAGGCTGATGCTGCCTCAGTTGATGGTTTGAATGTGGGTATAGCTATTCAATCGATTATTCAGTGGGTAGAAAATAAAAATCGTAATGAGGCATCCGAGAAAAAAAACTCCCCGAATTTGTTGTTAGCGCTAAAAATTCATACTTATATGAATTATTCAATGATGGCGTATGGAATCGCCAATGATATGGCGAAAATCAATCAAATTATTAAAATCGGTTTAAAAACTGGACGTGAAATCACCGCTACGGAGATGAACAGTTTCTTTTCATCAATGGCAAAAACAGCGAATGAAGGGTTGGCGGTAATTTTTAGTGGCGCACTCGTGGGGTTTGATATTTATGAGTTATCAAATGCGGAAAGTGACTCTGAACGCATTATATTTGGTACTCAACTCGCTTTTGACTCTATGAGTTTCGCCGCAGTCTCAGGTGGAATAGGGTTAGGCGCCGCAGGGTATGCGGGGGCGGCAACCGCATTAGGTGGTGCCAGTGTTCTTGTAGCGGGGCTTGGAATAGGATTTATTGGTTTAGCTCGCAATTTTGCCATCATTGGAGAGGATGCAAAAGCAGTTGGACGCTATTTTTACGCGCTCGATGAGGCTTATAAAGGAAATGGATTTAATTATATTCCAGACCAAAAGATACTGATTCCAAAATTTGGTGCGATATTTAGCACTCTTGATCTTAAACATAATCAAATTCAATTTGATAGCCAGTATATATATCGCACGAGTGAGCGTTCATCGGGTGGTGGCCGCCGTAATTATATTTTTTGGGCAGGAAACAACCCTACAATGGTTAAAAATCGAGCCCAAGCTATTAATATTCGCCAAGGTATTGGTTATCCATTAGCGATACATAAATTAGATTTTTTTGATGCTGATACACTCATGCTACCTGTTATTCCTAAGTCTTATATTAAATACAGTTATAATTTATGGCCTGGTTGTACATTGCGCCACGATAGTGGTTTTGATGTCATTCGGCGATTAGAACAGGAGGATAATTTTGATTATGATTTCTATATCTTCCCCAGCGAAAATACGATTACACAGATTTTCCATGAATATGTTGATACGCCGATTGAGATTATTTTGGATGAAAAAAATCGCGCATTGATTGTTCCCCAATTAGCGAGGGAGTGGCATGGAAAAATTGAATATAAAATAAAAGGCAATGGTGGAACGTATAAGCTCAGCTTAAACAGCGGTATTCGTATCAAATTAACGGACGATACAAAAAATAATCAAAATTCGAAGTGGATTATAGATGCTAGCCAACTGGAAAACAGCACAGTCAAAATACAAAATAATCAATTCACTGTCGGTGATATTCAAATAGACGTTGATGTTGACAGTGTGCAAGGTCAAATCATCGTCGTGAATAAACATAAAGAAGTGCAGAGAATTGATTTGTCATCGGCTCAGTCAACGATTCTAAGCGAAGATGAAAAATTATGGCAAGGCGATGCAAAAGTCCTAGCACAACATTTAAATCATTATGCAGAGCAGCATAAAAAACATGGGCAGTTCATTGTTATCGCTAATCACCAGTACAACGGCAAGGATGTGGGACGAGCATTCTATGATGTAAGCAATCAGCGATATATTTTTATCGATACTCTGGATGCTAATAAGCAATACGCTATTTTAAGTTCAGTGGTAGGCGATGTTGCGTATTTCTACTTGCCAACACAAAAGCAAATATGGGCGGTGGACATTGCGACTGGCACTATCAGTTCTGAATATCAATTTGAAAATCCAAATAATCGACCATTTGAAATCTTACAATTGTGGAAAGGTTATGGACATATTTATTTTTCATGCAGATATACTGATACCAATGAGGTCGTTAATTTTCAAATCGAACAAAATATAATTAAATTAATTAGCTTAGACGCAGATTCAACGTTATTAGAGCGCTTAGCTCAAACACCTACCCAGTTTTCAGCAATATCGCCTCAAGCGTTCCTACGAAACTATATGTTAAGTAGCACTTACAAAACAAATGGTGAACAACCTGTACAGATTGAAGCAGATTTAGGGTCAGTGGTGGCTATTTCAGGTGTAGATAGCAATCAAGCTCTGCATCGTTATTGGTTAAGAGTGGCTGACAGCCTACTCATTAAGCCCAATTTATCCCCCTCTCTTGGTTATGGAGAAACCCCGACCAATATCCGGTTACATCAGAGCCATTGGGCTATCCCACCTGATTTAGTATTAATGGGAAGCCTATTTGATGAAAAAGGAACAGAAATTTTTTATTTTTACAGTCATAAAAATAAAGAACTGTACCGTCAAGAAGGTCCTGGGCAGGACATTTTAAATGTCACGAAGCCAACTGCATGGTTTTTAAATACCCCGTATGGCATGCAAAATGCTGCCTTTTGGCAAGGTAATTTATTTATATCTAATATTGATGGTGTTATTTGTCAAATTGATGATAAAGGAAATTACCATCCATCTGCATTAACTGAGAATTGGTTCAAAGAACGTGCAAATTGGTGGAGAGAATTAGGAGATTACTATTGCTGCAAAACAATAACCTTGGTTGGACTTAATAAAGGAAGCGCCGAAAAAACAATTCCAGCCTGGTCTTTGAATGGGAAAGTGATTATTGCTCATGAATTATCATTAGAAAATAATATCCAGCTTTTAGGATTAGATGCGGATAATTCGGGGGCATTAATTTTTGATCCGACAACTCAAAAACTGTATCGCCAACAGTTTGCGACGGAGAATCAATTATCTTCCGCATTTGGACAAGGACGAGAGCTTCTTGATGAGTCAGCATTACCAAACGTTGTCGATGTTTACCCGGATTTGCAATTTTTGAATGTGAAAATGGTTGGTGATGGAGTACTGATGTTTGCTAAAAGTGGCGAAATTTTATTTGTCGATCTTTTACAGAATAAAGACAACACGACAAGTAGTCACCTCGGTTCTTCATTGATTATTCGTGGGAGTGATCAAAATGATAAGTTATCTCCCGTTGTTATTCAGTCTGTGAAAAATATTGTGTTGAGTGCAGGGAATGGGCAGGATACTTATACTATTTCGAAAGCAGTGTGGGGGCATTATCACTCCATTATTATCGATAATAATGCGCTTGATTCACTGATGGATACGCTAATTCTACCCGTTTCAGAGAATGATGAGTTGGCCGTGAGCCAACATAATGACGATCTATTTATCACCGATATGAAGCAAAATACCACGCTAGTCTTTAGGAAAGTTTTTGGTGATCAAAAACAAGCTCATCAGCATTTACAGTTACGTTTTGTCGATCAAACGCAAGACGTATCATTGGAACAATTTATTCAGAATCACTCATTGAATTTGGCGATTGATCTAGCTGAAACTCACATAGAACTTAACAATTATCAGCATATTGAACACGATGTTCACTCATCATTGCTGTCTGAGCACGTAGCGGGATTTGCGAAAAAAGATGGATTGGTCATGCCGGGAATGGACTCTCCATTTTTACCTAATGTGAATACCCATAATGTCTTGCTAAGTTATCTTTCTTAAGGGTAAATCAAGAAAAATGTAAGCTAGCTGAAATTACACAGTGAGCTGGCTTACAGCTCACAAAATGAATATTGGATGATTTATCTGAACTATCAAATTGTTATATATTTTCATAGCGAATAATTTATAGGAGTGAAAGCAGTCAGTATGCTTACCTATATCTTATTTTAGGTAATTAAATTGCTATTTTTGTGAATGACTAGTGAGATTTTTAAGTTTTTAGCTTTAAAACAAGTAAATTGCGGGGCGCAGATCGCAGTTTTAGGTTATCTACATTTCCATCTCATTCAATTAACTCTATATTTTACTTCCTGTAAAAAAAGATTAACAAAAATTACTTGAAAACTTAAATTGCTTCCGAGCTATGGAGTAAACATGGATGCTTCTGAATCTTTGACACCAGCAGTTCCTCCAACCCCTTCTAACAAGCGTGGTTGGATAATTTTGGCTGTTGATATTGTACTGCTGATTTTGCTGTTGAAATATTTGCCTTTTGATGACAAAGCAAATGCTGGACTGGCTTTAATGGTTTTCGTCGGTGTGCTTTGGTTAACTGAGGCGATTCACGTCACAATTACCGCACTTTGTATCCCATTGTTGGCGGTAGGGCTTGGTTTGATGGGGACGGGAGATGCGCTAAAAGCCTTCGCGAACCCAATCATTTTCTTATTTTTCGGTGGATTTGCGTTAGCAACCGCGCTGCATATTCAAGGTCTTGATCGCCTGATCGCTAACCGATTATTAATGGCTGCACGTGGGCGTTTATCTGTTGCTGTCATTTTGTTGTTTGGTGTTACTGCAGGTTTATCTATGTGGATCAGTAATACAGCAACTGCCGCAATGATGTTACCGTTAGTTTTAGGGATCTTGTCTAACCTTGATGTTCGACACGAACGTAATACATTTGTCTTCGTGTTATTAGGGGTAGCTTACAGTGCGAGTATCGGAGGTTTAGGGACAATTGTTGGTAGCCCGCCTAACGCAATTGCAGCTTCCGCGCTAGGTTTGGATTTCTTATCATGGATGAAATATGGCATCCCAATCATGGTGGTTTTACTGCCAATGATGTTTGTCTTGATGTACATGATGTTACGTCCTAACTTAAAACACCGTTTTGAAATTGAATTAGAAAAAGTGGAATGGAATGGAAAACGTATTACTGCGATGAGTATTTTCTTGTTAGCGGTTGTATGTTGGATCACCAGTACGTTCATTAGTGATGCGCTTGGCGGCGTTAAAGATTTAGATACTATCATCGCGCTGAGCGCGGCGGTGTTAATTGGGATCACCGGAGTAGCTAGCTGGTCACAGATCCAGAAAAACACTGAGTGGGGCGTATTAATGTTATTTGGCGGTGGTTTAACGCTGAGTGCAATTTTAAGCTCATCAGGCGCTAGTAAAATCATGGCGGATTGGATGCAAATGACATTCGGGCAAAGCCATTGGTTTGTGATTATTCTTGCGGTTACAACGTTTATTATTGTTCTGACTGAATTTACCAGTAATACAGCAAGTGCCGCACTGCTAGTACCAATTTTTGCGACGGTCGCTGAAGCATTAGGTATGCCAGTAATGGCATTAACGATGATTATTGGTATTGGTGCTTCTTGTGCCTTTATGTTGCCTGTCGCGACACCTCCGAATGCGATTGTATTTGGTTCTGGCTATATTCGCCAAATTGAGATGGTTCGAGTGGGTGCTGTACTCAACGTGGCATGTATTATTGTTATCTCTTTATTTGCTTGGTTTTTCTGGATATAACAACGTTAAGAAAAATAAATTAAAAATAGTAACGGCCTCAGAGAATGAGGCCGTTTTTTTATTTCTAGTGTTGTCAATGAGACAATCACTTTTTTGGTTCTTCTCTAGCTGAAAGGCTCCTGTTTTGTCAGTGAGTTCTCACCCATATTACGTAGTGAGAAATTCATAATTTGAATAAGTCCTTTAATATCAATTGTATCCAGCGGGCAAATAAAACATACTTTGCATAATTTTTGATGGCTTTCAAGAGTGCAGGTTTTACCAAAAATCACGACGTCCTTGTCTACTATTAAAAGAAAGACTTGCTGATGAAAAATCTCGATTTTTGTATAACAACCAGAGCTCAAAATACCGTCATGAGGGGGATTAGAGGAGTTTCTTGATGGTTCTAAGTTAATGTGTATAGAAGATGTGATATAAGGGGCATTTTGTTGATTGAAGCGATTAGCAAACGAGATACGCGTTGCTAATTGAAAAGGTGAGAATGATGAGGATTGACTAGCCGTGATTGTATTAGCTAGTTTGATGACTCGTTGTCCTTGTGAAGTATCCTCCATTTTAGTGATTTGAGCCAACATCATCTTGGCTATTTTGATGATCAAATTCCGTTGATCATTATTTTCATTACTCAAGAAAAAATCATGCTCAATAGCAGATGTTGAAAGAAAATTTCCACTGAGCAAAAATGGTGTAGTTAGCATTATTGAGTGAGTCATCTATTATAAGTTCCTTGCTATTAAATGTCCTTAACGAGAATGACTATAACGCTATTTTTTTATTCTGAAGCTATCAAAAATTGAGATGGAAATATTAAAAAATTTAATAATATATAATTTTTTTGTTTTTCAATGCTAATGAATTATTTTTACTCTATATTTAATCTTAAAATTAAAATCATGGGTGTTTTTTGTTATTAATTTAAATTTGATGTGAAATAATCATATTTGAAGTGACATTTAAACTATTCAGGAGTTTATTATTAAATAAATGGAGTTATAGAAATGAAAAATGATTTTTATTATTCATCGTTTAATTCGTTTAACAAAAAGAGCATTAACCCTAGAGTGATATCTCAAGCATTCCGTGATTTGAAGTTAAAATCCCCTTTATGGTGGAGCACATCAACTAAAGAGAAGCCAGCAAGTCCTGATATCAAGCTATTTAAGGAAAATACGATAGTGTTTTCTCATGCCAATACTATCAGCGCTGACGAAATGACTAATGATGGGAAATTACCCTCACATGGCTTAGTTAAATTTGTTAAAAAATCACCTAATACTTATGCCATTAATCCTATATCCAATACTTCAAATCTTGACCCAGAGTTAACGGTTGATGCCTACTTTCTAAGTTACAACGGCGGTAATCAATTAAGTGCAAACCCGGGTTATATTGATATCCCTATACAAGCAGCTGAAAACAGTTTTCTTTTTACGGGTTCTTTAACGGGATGCTCAGTTATTGTTACAAAACATAATGCTACAACATATCGAGTGTACCATGATGGAAGAGTAAATAGTTCAGTGCTCTATGACAATGTGGTTATGGCATTTGATTTTCAAGATTACCAAGTTGCAGGTATTGATGAAGGTCTTGCTATGGTTTACATGAGGTTTCACAAAGACCAATGGGAATTAATTTTACAGCGCCAACAATATGAGGTGATGAATGGCATTCCTACTCCACAACGACGAATACAAGATGAATCCGTTATCTTGCTATATCCGGATGATACATTTTATCAATCACGTTTAGAACAATTTAATCAATACCGTAGTCATATCCATAAAGAATTATTTAATCTTGCGAGGGAGATTAATATTGACACTGAAAATTTCAGACAAGGTATTTATACGGGGGGCGATTTTTCATTAGATCATCAAGCGATTCTTTCTTGGATAGAATTACGAAATAAAATAAAACAATACCTCAGTGTTGAGAGGGTAAAAATAGATATAAAAATAAAAAATGCGCGAGATGAGCTTATTGAATTACAAGATAAAATAAATAAATTAAATAAAGTGCGACCCTCAGAAGAAGATAGAATTAGAATTGGCGAATTAAAAGAAACAATTGAGTTAAATAAACACTTAAAAGAATATTATAAACAAAAATATGATGTGATTTTATCTGAAAGTGCATCTGTTGAGCGTAGTTGGTTATGGTTACAAATTAAAAAAAATCATGGAATTTCTGCGGTTCTTAAATTAGATGAATCGAGTATTAAATCAGGTATTCAATCAAAATCTGTAGTCAATAGAGAAAGGTATACAGTTCTATTAAACAAGGATATATGGAATGAACATGGTGATTTTAATCAAGGTGTTAAGCATTACAAAGAATTAAGTATCGCAGGTTTTGATGAAGGAATGTCGGCATCAAAAATGCGTGAGCTTTATATTCATGGAGGATTAAGTGCTAAAGAGCGTGGTGCACTATCTCAATATATTCGGATTAAGGATCAGTCGGAACACATAGAAAACATTTTAAACCATACGTTAAAAATGAATACCCTATTTCAGAATGGGGGAAGCATTTATCAACACCTTGCTCCTCAAGACTTTTATTTACCATTAATGGGCGACTATGAGGGCGGTCGTTGTTATCCATTAGTGAGAGCGATGTCAGTTGCATTGGCTCAATATGATGGTGTTAGCAGTGCCAACGAGCTTTTCAATAAGTTGTTTATTGCTGCGGCATCTCCGGAAGAAAAAAGCTCAATTATATTGAGGTCATCACTGCAAAATTTACATTTTAATACGGAAGCGGTAGGAGCATCTTCTTCAATTGGTCTACTGAATTTAAAGTCGATAAAAAAGCAACTCATTGAATCTAGTGGAACTCAGATGTATGCCTTAAATACTCAAAGCCATTCAATGTTAATAGGAAAAAAAGTTGATAATGGTGAGGTACGTTACTGTTTTTATGATCCTAATTTTGGATTGTATATATTTGATAATCCCAAGAAATTTTCCAAGTGTTTAGATGATTTTTTAGTGAAAGAGAAAATGGCATTTAAATATGATGCGCTAACGGAGAAATCTAAACCTATATTTGATCTCATTTCTATTGATATTGAGCAAATGGCGAATATAGATGTTGGTGCAGGGATAAGAGTCGAAGATTTAGTATCTTCAACTGAGTTATCTGAGGTTATTCCACGGCGCCAAAAAACAAGAGCTTTCATCGAAAGCCAAAACGTATTAGCAAAAGATAGGCAAATAAAATCATCTTTGAGTATTTTAAATGCAGAGCAATGGGGCAGCCGTTTAGAATTATCACTGGATAAGATGATTCAAAAGTATCAGTTAAATGAATATTGGCTACCTGTTTTTGCAAGTACAAAGCGATTAGAGAATGGACGATATCAAATTCAGTTCGTTCATAAAGGCAATGAGGAATCTTCTCGTTGGATTGAAACAGATGACAAAACATTTTTTGAATTTAAAGAATACTTTAGTGAATCAATCGACTCTTTTAGCCAACACTATACGTTTAAGGATTTAGCGCTACAGCATGAGGATACCTTAGGAAGAGGGACTGAAACTGAGCATGTTGATGGTCTAAATTCGGCGATAGGTATTAAGGCACTGATTGAATGGGCTGCAAATCGTAATCGCCAATCAGTTGCTTCAAGTAATCCTTCTAACCTAGATACCGCATTGAAAATTCATGCCTATGTGAGTTATACCATGATGGTTCATGGGGCAGTGAATGATATATCACGAGTCACTCGACTGGTGAATGTGCTTTGGAAAGAGGGATCTGATGTTATCAAAACTGAGATGAATAGTTTCTCATCATCGATTTTACGCACTGCAAATGAAGGGGTTGGTGCGATTTTTCAAGGCGCTATGGTCGGGTTTGATATCTATGAACTCGCGAATGCAGAGAATGAACTACAGAGAACGGTTATTGGCACTCAGCTGGCGTTTGATTCAGCTGCGTTAACAACAAGTATTGTAGGATATGGGGCGTCGCTATTGGGGGCTGAAACTGTTGCTGGCGTTGCTATGCCATTAGCAGTACCTTTAACAGGTCTTGGAATTGGTATTACTGAATTAATCAAAATTAATGAGCGCCATGCACAAGAAGCGATAGGGGTTGGTGTTATTTTTGGTCGTTACAAAGAGCATTATCAGAATGCGGCTATTCATTATGATGAAGAAAAAAAATTATTAATGCCAACAGAAGGTATTGTGATTAAAGAAGTTAATTTTTTAGATGCAAGCTTTAAGCTTGGTAGCGAGTATATTTATCGTGGTGAAAAAAGAACATGGGTTTTCAAACATAGTACTTTAAGTGATTTTCAATCAAGTCCACGAGCAGATATAAATAAAAATGAAGCGATTAATATTCGAGAAGCAGTGGGTGTCTTACAAGATAAAGTGACATTTGATTCGGATAAATCAAATATTATTGTACTACCCGTCATTCCTCAATGTTATTTGCGTTACGAATATACATCTCTTATTGGTGGTACAACTCGTGGTGATTATGGTTTCTCAGTTCTTAGAAAAATGGAAGAGAATTACCAGTTTTATTTTGATTATTTTTATTGTGGTCTAGAATATGTGATGTCAAACCTTAAGGCTGAATATGTTTTTACTCCAGTTTCGATTATTTTAGATTCAACTAATAAGCATTTAATTGTTCCTACTCTCCCAGAAGCTTGGCATGACTATATAGAGCATACACTGACAGGAAATGGTGGAGAATATCAAATTTCGATGAATCATGGGGCTTCTTTAAGGCTAAAGCAATCCTTATTAGCCACTGAGCAATCCACTTGGATTATCGATACCAGTAGTATTGATGGTCAGAAAGGTCAGGTCATTAACGTTAATGATGATAATATCCAAATTGGTAATGCCGTTGTTTATGTTGATGAGACGGCAGCGTCTAGTAAAATTCTAATTATGGATAGTGAACATGAAATTAGAGAAGTCAACTTCAATAATAAAACAATAGATCTTGTTAGCATAAATGGAAAAAACTGGGGTTCAAAGAGGCATTCTATTGAACATTTCCTTCATGATTTAGCGAATAAAAATGAGTTAAAGAAAAAATATGTTATTGTTAACGATTATTCAGTTAATGAAAAAAATGTTGGCAGAGCATTCTATGATGTTGCTGCTAGGCGCATGTTATATACCAATTCATCGCATAAAGAAAATCAATCTGCAATTTTAATCACGACGATTGAAGGTGTTGCATATTTTTATTCTCAAATTGAAAATATTCTATGGTCAACCAATATTAATAATGGCGATATTTATGCTAAGTTTAATTTTTATGATTTGTTGGGTGAGTATTCAAGTATTGAAAGACTTTCAATAAAAAATAATACAGTCATTGTTGAATTGAAAAATAGAAAAAACAGTAGTGAAGTGAATCTGGTTTACTCTTTCGAGAAAAGTGAATTAGAGCTAGTCAGTATTTCTGATGATTTTCGTTTAATGGAAAAACTGAATAAACTCGACATTATTACCCCATCTGAAAAACACAAGTATTTCTTAAATCACGATTATTTAGTTAATGAAAACTATATTAGATTGAATCAGAATAATAAAAATACATTACCTACAATTGTCTCTCCAGTCAAAATATTACCAAAACTAGCCTCAATTGTGATGATAAAAAATACTAATTATTTAGGCTTCCAGAGTATTTATTGGCTACGTACCAGTGATGGGGTATTAATTAAACCTAATTTAGCCAGACCCGATGATTATGACCAAAAGATAATGGCTGAGATGTCTCGGACATTATATTGGTTTTCTACTAACCCTGATGAATTAGCTTATATGAATCATAGGCTCGCTAATGGGGAACCTTTTGAGCATGTATTAGAGCCTACTTATGCTGGTTTTACAGATAAATCGACACTGTTATCTATTGAAGGGCGTTTTAGGATTGTAAACACTGAGCCGACAGTATTAAAAATAGTTGGAGCTTGCTTTAATCGGTTTGATCCGCTTACCGATACGTGGAACTGGAAACCACCCGCCGACCTTATATTGGTCGGTAGCCTCTTCGATGACAATGGAGGGGAAGCCTTTTTCTTTTATAGCAAAGAGTCCGATACCATTTTCCGCCAAGAAGGGTTAGGGCAGAAGGATATTGATCTTAAAAATCCAACCGCTAAGCGATTAAGTATTCGTGAAATAGACACTGCTTTTAATTGGAATGGAAATATATTAATTATCCAAAAAAATGGCGTTGTGAAACAGCTGAATGTTAATGGTAGCGCGGATATCATTGCGATAAATAAAACCTGGTTTGAAAATGAATCATTTAATTGGCGTAATTTAAATGATTTTATTAATGAACCAAATCCAATCACACTGTTTGGTCTGAAAGGAAAAGATGGCAAGCAATTTTTACCAGCATGGTATTTTAAAGGAAAAGTTATTGTTAGTGAGTCCTTACCATCTGAAGATACATTACATTTTTTAGATTTTGATTCGAGTGAGGGTAGTGGGGTTATTTTTGATACAAAAACCAAAAAACTATATCAACAAACCGCCATTTCGAGTGCACTGTTAGCGAATATGTTTGATGACAATCAGTCTTTAAAGCCCTCCGAACATTTACCAAAACCGATTGAATTATATCCAGACGTTTCTCTTGAGAATGCACGGAAAATAGGGGGAGGGTTAATGCTGTCTTCTAAGGAAGGGCAACTTATTTTTCATCCGCTATCAAAGAATGAACCACTAGGCTCATCATTCATTATCAAAGGAACAAATAATGATGATATTCTCGCGCCAACGCACTTAAAAGAGGCTAAGACATTGATACTCAGTGGTGGGGGAGGTAAAGATACCTATCACTTGAGATTAGAGGATTGGCAAAACTATCGAGACATTATTATCGAGAATCAATCACAAGATCTAGCCATTGACCATCTTGTATTACCGATAAACGTTAAGGGTAATTCTATTTTTGTTAATCGATTTAATGATAATTTAATTCTCACGGATTCCATTAATCAGACCTCATTAGTATTACATAATGTTTATGGTACAAACTCATTAGCTCACCAGCATTTGATGATTCATTTTGACGACGGCGTTTTCAATATCAGTGAGCTTGCAAACGAGGTTACGGTTCACCGTGGTGCTATGTATTTATCGAGTTATTTTGAAGAGAAACCACAATGCAATGAAGATCTGGCATATTTAGCGGAGAGTTGCAGTCAGATAACACAGGCAAATAATGTGAGTTATCAGCCTAATGAAAAACTAGGGTGGAACACATCAAGTTCAGACATCATACCAATCAATACGCTTCAGTCTCAAATACACTAGATGATGTCAATCGATGCCAAATAAATGAAGAAACCCCCAATAGTTGGATAACTATCGGGGGTCTTTTTTTAACTCATTCGTAATTAATGAGCTGCTGGTGGCTGGTTGTTATCAGCGTGTTCTGGTGTCTTTGCAAAGCGGCGACGGATCACCACAAAGAATACCGGAACGAAGAAGATAGCCAGTGATGTTGCTGCGAACATGCCCCCCAGTACACCCGTACCGACGGAGTTCTGTGCCGCAGAACCTGCACCATTACTAAATACCAGAGGGATAACACCCAACATAAATGCTAAGGATGTCATCAGGATTGGTCTTAGACGCATTTTTACTGCATCCAATGTTGCTTCAATCAATCCTTTACCTTCTTTCTCCATCAAGTCTTTGGCGAATTCAACAATCAAGATTGCGTTCTTCGCCGATAACCCAATGGTGGTTAACAGCCCTACCTTGAAGTAAACGTCGTTATCTAAACCTCGTACTGAAGTGAAGAGTAACGCACCGATAACCCCAAGTGGTACCACTAACATGACTGAGAATGGTACAGACCAGCTTTCATACAGTGCAGCTAGACACAGGAAAACCACAATCAAGGAAATCGCATACAGGGCAGGTGCCTGGTTACCAGACAGACGCTCTTGGTATGACATTCCTGTCCATTCGTAACCAATTCCCGCTGGGAGGTTTTCGGTGGTCAGTTTTTCCATCATCAACATCGCAGCACCGGTACTTTGACCTTCTGTTGCTTGACCTTGAATGTTCATCGCAGGGACACCGTTATAACGCTCTAAACGCGGTGAACCGAATTTCCATGGGTCTTTGGATTCGTCTAAGAATGCAGAGAACGGCACCATTTTCCCTTGGTTATTACGAACATACAGGTTGCTGATATCGGATGGTAACATACGGCTTTCCGCGTCACCTTGTACGTAAACTTTCTTCACACGACCGCGGTCGATAAAGTCGTTAACGTATGAACCACCAAACACTGAGCTGAGGGTTGCGTTGATATCACTGATTGCAACACCTTGAGCCTGCGCTTTTTGCTGGTCAATATAGATTCGATACTGTGAGGTATCATCTTGACCATTTGGTCGTACACCTTGCAAAATTTCAGGGTGCTGTGCAGCAAGTCCGAGTAACTGATTACGTGCAGCCATCAGTTTTTCATGACCTAAGCCACCTTTATCGACCAACTCAAAGTCAAAGCCGTTTGATGTCCCTAACTCAACAATTGCAGGTAAGTTAAAGGCATAAATGAAGGCACCTTGTTTTTTCGATAAGGCCGCATTTGCTCGAGCAACAATCGCATCAACATGGTTTTCTTTCCCTTTACGTTCATCCCAGTTCTTAAGAACGACGAACGCCAGACCCATGTTCTGCCCTGCACCCGCAAAGCTAAAGCCACCAACGGTAAAGACAGACTCAACGTTTTTACCTTCATCTACTCTGAAGTATTCACTGACTTCATCTAAGATGACTTCGGTTTGCTCTTGGGTTGATCCTGGTGGCAATTGCACCATGGATAAAAATACCCCTTGGTCTTCGGCTGGTAAGAATGAGGATGGCAGACGAACAAACATGAATGCCATGCCCACAACCAGAATCACGTAGATGACAAGGTAACGACCCGTGCCATTCAACATACGGCTTACGCTGTCTGTATAATGGTGAGCTTGTTTTTCAAATACGCGGTTAAACCATCCAAAGAACCCTTTAGTGGAACCATGGCTGCCTTTTTCAATCGGCTTCAACATAGTAGCACACAGTGCAGGGGTCAGAATCATCGCCACTAATACAGATAACAGCATCGATGACACGATAGTGATTGAGAACTGACGGTAAATTGCCCCTGTTGACCCACCAAAGAAGGCCATTGGGATAAATACTGCGGACAGCACCATCGCGATACCAACCAGTGCACCTTGAATTTGTCCCATGGATTTTTTGGTCGCCTCTTTTGGTGGCAGACCTTCTTCTTGCATCACACGCTCAACGTTTTCAACAACAACGATGGCGTCATCCACAAGAAGACCGATGGCGAGTACCATCGCAAACATGGTTAAGGTGTTTATCGAGTAGCCAAAGGCTGACAAGATAGCAAAGGTTCCTAATAGCACTACGGGTACTGCAATTGTTGGGATCAATGTTGCACGGATGTTCTGCAAGAACAGATACATAACGACAACAACCAACATAATTGCTTCGACCAGCGTTTTAACTACTTCGTTGATTGAGATTTTAACGAATGGCGTTGTATCGTACGGATAAACAACTTCAAGTCCTTCAGGGAAGAAGGGTTCCATATCAGCTAACGCTGCACGGACGTTATTTGCTGTATCTAATGCGTTCGCGCCCGTTGCGAGTTTAATACCGATACCCGCCGCTGGCATACCGTTAAAGCGCGCAACTGTACTGTAGTTTTCCGCACCGAGTTGAACGGTAGCGACATCTTTCAAACGAACTTGGGAACCGTCTTGGTTCACACGTAATAAAATGTTCGAAAACTCTTCTACGTTACTTAAACGGGTTTGAGCAATAATAGATACGTTCAAACGCTGACCGGCAACAGGAGGTGTTCCCCCTAGCTGACCGGCGGCAACTTGGTTGTTTTGTACACGAATTGCATTAATGACATCCGAAGTTGCCATGTTGTACTTAACGAGTTGCTCTGGTTTTAACCAAATACGCATTGCATATTGGGTACCAAACAGCTGGGTTTCACCAACACCATTAACACGACTCAGTGGGTCCTTAATATTTGAACCTACGTAGTCGGCAATGTCATATTGCCCCATTGAACCGTTTTTCGAAATAAAGCCTGCAACCATTAAGAATGAGCTGGTGGACTTATCGACACTAATACCTTGTTGCTGTACTTCTTGAGGTAAAAGTGGCATTGCCAATTGCAGCTTATTCTGTACCTGTACTTGAGCGATATCGCCATCAGTACCTGCTTCAAAAGTCAGCGTGATGCTTGCTGAACCTGATGAATCACTGGTTGACGACATATACACCAAATTATCGATACCGTTCATGTTCTGTTCGATAACTTGGGTCACCGTATTTTGTACCGTTGATGCATCTGCACCAGGGTAGTTAGCTGAAATGGAAACAGCCGGCGGTGCAATCGTCGGATACTGAGCGACAGGTAACTTGATAATTGCCAGCAGACCTGCAAGCATGGTAATAATCGCGATTACCCATGCAAAAATTGGTCTATCTATAAAAAACTTAGGCATTAATCAATAGCTCCCTTATTTAGACGCGGTTTCAGGTTTAGCCTGAGTGTCTACAATGGATTGAGTTTCTAAGTTTGCTTGCTTTGGCACAACAACCATTCCCGGTTTGATTTTCTGCAAACCAATTACAATGACACGGTCGCCATCTTTCACGCCATCAGTGACTAACCAGTTGTTGCCAATCGCTTGTGCAGCTTTCACTTTACGCACTTCAACTTTGTTTTCTGCGCCAACAACCATGACCTGCGCGTCACCTTGTGGAGTACGAGCAACACCCTGTTGAGGAACTAAAATCGCATTTTCTTTCACACCATCTTCTAGAATGGCGCGAACAAACATACCTGGCATCAGTTCTTTATTCGGGTTAGGGAACACGGCACGCATAGTGATAGAACCAGTGGTTTCATCAACAGTGACATCAGAGAACTCTAATTGCCCTTTCTGTGCGTATTCTTGCCCGCCATTAATCACTAAGCTAACTGGCGCTTTGCCGGGCTCTTTTTGCAGTGCCCCTTGTTCGATTTCATTTTTTAAGCGTAAGAAATCTTCACTCGACTGCGTCACATCCACGTAGATTGGATCTAATTGTTGAACGCGCATTAGTTCAGTTGTTTGACCCGCAGAAACTAAGGCACCTTCCGTGACATTGGATTTACCCGTACGTCCACTAATTGGCGATGTCACTTTCGTGTAATTCAAATTAATACGTGCGGTTTCAACGGCTGCTTCCGCTGCTTTTACCGCAGCTAGAGATTGTGCATAAGTTGAATTCGCTTGGTCGTATTCTTGTTGACTAATGTAGTTGGTACCAAGCAGTGGCTTATAACGTTTAACAGTTAATGCGGCGAGATTAGCATTTGCTTGCGCTTTGGCTAATTCTGCTTTAGCACTATTATAGGTTGCTTGGAAAGGCGCAGGATCGATTTGATACAACGACACGCCAGCTTCAACATCGCTACCTTCTTTGTAGTTACGTTTTAAGATGATGCCACTAACTTGTGGACGAACTTCTGCAACTCGATATGCAGATGTACGGCCTGGAAGTTCGGTCTTAATGGTCAGAGGTTCAGCTTTCAGCGTAACAATTCCTACATCAGGCGCCGGGCGTTCACCGCCACCTTTCTGTTCTTCGTTACAACCAGATAACGCTAAGCCGCCTGAAAGGACCAACAGAGCCAGAGGTAACACTCCTCTGTTTTTTCGCATAAGTTAACCTCAATTAATCGATATGAGTTCAAAACAAAATTAAGAAAAAAAGCAAATTATATGATTTATCACTATGCTATAGTACAAACATACACTAATGTATGTAAATCAGCTTTCTACAAAAATGGGTGACAATGGCACGAAAAACTAAACAACAGGCTGAAGAAACCCGCCAGGAAATACTCGATGCAGCTATCAAAACATTTTCTGAACGAGGAGTGACAGCTACGTCATTAGCCGATATAGCCAAAGCCGCGGGCGTGACCCGAGGTGCTATATACTGGCACTTTAAGAATAAGGTGGATCTCTTTCATCAAGCCTGCGAATTTAGCGATAATCAAATCACTCAGGCTGAAGATTATTATCGTTCGAAATATACCAATGATCCACTTTTAATACTAAGAGAATTGTTAATTTATATTCTTACTGATTTTATTAGTATCCCCAAAAATCGTGCATTGATGGAAATCTTTTTCTTAAAATGTGAATTAGTTGGTGAAATGGCTTCTGTTGTTGATTTTAAACGTGAAAATTATATGGCCAGCCAACATAGAATAGTGAGAAATTTACGTGACTGTATTGAGGCTGGACAACTTCCTGACAACTTAGATTTAGAATGCAGTGCGGTAATGATCCGATCATTAATGTCAGGCTTACTCGAAAACTGGTTATTACAGCCAGAGAGTTTTATGATAGACGCACATACGACGACGTTAGTTGATACTCTATTAGAAACGCTTAAAAATAGCGTCTCTCTACGAATCAAACCAACGCCAAGCGAATAATCGGAGAAAACCATGTCATCTATTTTGATCATTGCGAATGGCGCGCCATACGGAAGTGAAATGTTGTTCAACTCTTTGCGCCTAGCCATAACACTAAAAGAACAACATCCACAAACGGACTTAAAAATCTTCTTAATGTCTGATGCAGTGACGGCGGGAATTACGGCACAAAAGCCGAAAGAAGGATATAACCTCCAGCAAATGTTAGAGATCCTAACCGCGCAAAACGTTCCAGTAAAATTATGCAAAACCTGCACCGATGCGCGTGGTATCAGTGAGTTACCATTGATTGATGGCGTTGAAATTGGAACGCTGGTGGATTTAGCTGCATGGACACTAGCCGCTGAAAAAGTTCTCACATTTTAATGTTAAAACAGTTTAATTTAAAAACTGAGCTGCGGTTCGTCAGGAATTGCAGCTAAAAATGGGCATGTAGTATAAAAGTAGGATCACAACGAAATATCATGGGCTCACTGATGCAATATAAAAAAGCGTGGTTATATTCCGTTAGAATATTTTTGGTATTTGCCATCACCTTTTTTTCTTTCCAAATTTCCGCGGCAACAATTAATAATCTTCCCAGTAAAAATGAGATAAAAACAGAGCTTAATTCATTAAATAAAAAAAGCAGTGCAGGGCAGGAAGATAAACTTATCATTGCTGATCTGGAAAAATCATTAACTTACTATGATGAATTGGAAAAATTAGATCAGCGTTCGGATGAGCTGCAAAAAAAAATAAATCACTCAGGTGAAGAATCGAGAAAAGCGGTTCAGGGTTTATTACAAATAAAAGTTCAGAATGAAAATCCAGATATTAATTTTCAACATCAAATTGAAAATAGCAGCCTCGAACAATTAGAAACGATGTTGGCGACGTATTTGGATAATCTGCAAGCTGAGCAAAATGATCTTGCTACTTATAATAGTCAACTGATTGGTCTACAAACCCAACCTGAACGAGCTCAAGCGAGCATGCTGGATAATGCCCGCCGACTGCAAGAGATTCGCAATGAGCTTAACAGCACATTGACTGACTCCAGCAAATTGCGCACCACACAAGCTAACATGTTGCAACTTGAGCAATACCTTCTTCAGCAACAAAATGAGTTTCAAAAGCGCGTTTTACAAGCGAATACTCAACTCCAGGACGTTTTACAAAAACAACGTGATTACACCGCAGCGTATATTGAACAATTGGACGCTCGTATCCAAATTATTCAAGATGCGATTAGCAAAGCACGCCTCAATGACTCGCAATCAACGGTGCGTGAAGCGCAAAACACGTCGACCGATGACGCGGTACAACAAAATCCTATTCTTCAAAAAGAGATTGAAATTAACAACAAGTTAAGTAACCGCTTGATTGAAGTGACGCAAGATGGCAATAGAATGGTGCAAAACGGTATCCGAGTGAAAACGTGGCTGGAGCGTGCGACACAATCGGAACGTAACCTAAAAGAGCAAATTAACGTATTACGCGGTAGTTTATTACTATCACGGATTCTTTTTCAGCAACAAATTGATTTACCAGCAGATATTCTCACCAAAAATCTACCAGTGACCATTGCAGATCTGCGTCTGGAACAATTTGATATTAACCAGCAGCGTGATGCGCTGTACCAGCCTACTGATTACATTAATAATTTGGAGCATCAGCAAGCGGTCAAAGTGGGTGAGCAAGAAAATGCCGTGCTGTTTACGCCTGAAGATAAAGCGGCATTGGTTAAAATTTTGGATGTTCGCCGTGAATTACTGGATGAATTGAATCTACAGTTAGGCGGACAAATATCCCAAGCTATTAACTTACAATTAGATCAAAACCAATTATTGAGTGTGGTCAGTTCTCTCGAACATACTTTAGCGCAGCAAATTTTCTGGGTGAACAGCAATAAACCGATGGATATCGAGTGGTTAAAAGCCTTCCCTGAAGCCGCAACGAACCAACTGACTCATCTGGATTTTGATTTTTCATTTTCAAGCTTGAAGAAAGGGTTTATTAGCGCACTGTGGGTTACTGTTCCTCTATTATTGGCAGCACTGATTTTCATCTGGTTTAACCGCAAGATTACCCAACGCTTACATGAAATTGATCTGCGTTTATCCAGCCTCAGAAACGACAGCGTATTAAATACGCCGTTGGCGTTGTTGCTAACCTTATTGCAAACCATCCCAATTTCTCTTGTGGTGATCGCAATTGGCTATTGGTTCTTAAAGACGGGTAATCTGCAAGGGGAATTTATCTGGTCCTATTGCTTGCAGTTAGCCATTTTCTGGGCATTGTTTGAACTCACATTTAGGGTGTTAAAGCCGCAAGGTATCGCAGAAAAACATTTCAATATTGACCATGAAAATACCCAGCGTATGCGTCGTAGAATGGTGCGTTTATCGGTACCGCTGCTACCACTGATTTTCTTTTCTACTTACGGAATGATTAACCCTCTGAAGGTATCCGAAGATGTGATTGGACAGTTAGTGGTCTCTATCTGTTTATTACTATTATGTATTTTCACGATTCCATTCTGTAAACAGGTTTGGAAGGAAACCGGCAGCCACTTAACCCGTTCGATTTTAATTACCTTACTGACATTTTCGCCGCTGATTTTAATTGGTTTGATGTTCGCAGGTTATTACTATACTACGTTACGTTTAGCCAGCCGTTGGTTAGATAGCTTATATTTACTGGTGCTTTGGTATATCACTTATAATGTCTGTTTGCGTGGTTTAAGTTTGGGGGCGAGAAAGCTGGCTTATAAGCGAGCATTGGAACGCCGAGCTCAGTCAAAACAGCAAGAAGAAGCTGAAAATGAGCCAATCAAAGAACCTCCAATGACGATTGAGCTGATTAGCCAGCAGTCATTGCGCTTAACGACCATGGTGCTGTTTATTATCTTCGCCTTTGCGTTCTACGCAATTTGGTCCGACTTTATTACGATTTTCTCTTTCCTTGATAGCGTTCAGTTATGGAGCTATAGCGCGACATCAGCGGAAGGGGCAAGCATCATGAAATACGTGACCTTGGCTAACCTGATTTTAGCCGTGGTGATTGTCGTGGTCGCGTGGATAATGACGCGTAACCTTCCGGGGTTACTGGAAGTTTTAGTGTTATCGCGCCTAAAACTTCGTCAAGGCTCCACTTACGCCATTACGACGATGTTGACCTATGTGATTGTCAGCATTGGGGCGATTGCCTCCCTTGGCATGATTGGCGTGACGTGGAATCAGTTGCAATGGTTAGCCGCGGCCTTAACGGTTGGTCTCGGTTTTGGTTTACAGGAAATTTTTGCGAACTTTGTTTCGGGGATAATTTTGCTGTTTGAAAGACCGATTCGGATTGGGGATACCGTCACGATTGGTACATACTCGGGGACTATCAGTAAGATCCGTATTCGTGCGACGACCATTGTGGACTTTGATCGCAAAGAGGTGATCATCCCAAACAAGGCATTTGTGACTGAGCGATTGATCAACTGGTCACTCTCCGATACGGTCACGCGCATCACGATTTCTTTAGGGGTTGCGTATGGTTCGGATCTGGAAAAAGTGAAGCGTGTTTTACTGCAGGCGGCAACATCGAACAGTAAAGTAATGACAGATCCTGCACCGGCAGCATACTTCTTAAGTTTTGGGGCGAGTACGTTAGATCACGAGCTGCGTTTTTATGTTCGCCAAATTGGTGAACGCACTATGACCAGTGATGAAGTCAATCGTGAAATTGACCGGTTGTGCCGTGAAAATGATATCAATATTGCCTTCAATCAATTGGAAGTGCATTTGCATAATAATCAGGGTGATGAAGTGCAGGAAGTGACAAAAATCATCAAAGATAAACCGGATGATGAAAAATAATCTGTGTTAATTACTGTTCTGACAGGCTGCTTCGGCGGCCTGTTTGCTAAGGTAATCGCGTTTCACTATGTCTAATGCTTTCAAAGCGATATCGGGGCTTATCTCAGAGGACTCTAATAAGTAGATTAAATCCACCGCAAGCTGTATTTCTGGTGGTGCATTCTCTAGGGGCTCCATGTGCATTTCCTTAATCAAAAAATTGATTTTCTTGGTGCTCGATAGCTTTTTCAATACGCATCAAGGCTTGTCTGCATCGATATAATCGTCCTGCTAATGCTGCAAGCTCTTTTTGGCACTGATGCTGTAAGTGCGAATCAGTTAATCCACTTAAGTCGAGTTCTTTTTCACTCACCATCGCCTGTAAACGGCGTTCATAATCTTGATGTTGTGATAAACGGTCATATAAATCAACTTGTTCCTTTTTCGTCCGAAAGGAATCTTCTTTTTCACGTAATCCTTGTGTTGAAAGCTCGCGAGAAATCGCTTGCATCTGATGGACGATTTTTTCGGTCAGAAAGGTCACTTGTTGGGTATGATTGAGCGTAACACTATTGCACAGTTGCTGATAAAGCGTGTTGAGCTCTTTTTGGCAATCCCCCAGTTTGGTGGATTTATGACTAAACAGCTGCATATCAAATCGGGAGTGAGAAAATTCATGGTCTTTGATGGGAGCAACACGTACCGCTAATTCGTCAATCTGCTTTTTTAATGCGTCCAAAAGAGCCTGTGTTTTCATTTTTTATTCTCAATAAATGTGAAAAGTGGCTGAATATTGATATCCAACAACAAAACTTAGCGCAAAAAGACGGCTTCTTATTGCATTTTTATGGTAGTTTGCATAGATTCTACCCTTTCGTATTTACTATATTGGTTTTTATTATGACCGCTAAAGAGCAACAACTGCAATTGATTAAAGAAAGTATCGCGACTATCCCTAATTATCCAAAAGAAGGTGTGCTATTTCGCGATATTACCACACTGTTAAATGACCCTGCGGCTTATCAAGCAACAATCGATATGCTAGTTGAGCATTATCAAAACAAAGGTGTGACCAAAATTGTGGGGACTGAAGCCCGTGGTTTCCTGTTCGGCGCTCCTGTTGCATTACGCTTAGGCGTTGGTTTTGTACCTGTGCGTAAAAAAGGCAAATTGCCGCGTGAAGTATTAAGTATGACGTATGACCTCGAATACGGTACCGATACACTGGAAATTCACAAAGACAGCATTAGTGCACAAGATAATGTGTTAGTCGTGGATGATCTGTTAGCAACGGGTGGTACTGTCGAAGCGACGGTTAAAATGATTAAGCAACTCGGTGCAAAAGTTGTTGATGCAGCTTTCGTGATCGGACTGCCAGATTTAGGCGGTGTTGAGCGCTTAGCCAAAGAAGGTGTTACTTCCTATAGTCTTGTTGAGTTCCCTGGTCACTAATCTGCTCCGCACTCTTCTTACTATTTTTACTGCAGTCTCGCCCAATGGGTTGAGGCTGTGGTAGCATGGTACTATTATTATATTTATCAATGTCCCATGTTGAATAACAGTGGAATCCATGAGCTATCAGGTACTTGCCCGTAAGTGGCGCCCCCAAAAATTTTCGGATGTTGTTGGTCAGCAGCATGTGTTGACTGCGCTTGCTAATGGGCTTGAGCACCAACGGCTTCATCACGCTTATCTCTTCTCAGGTACCCGCGGTGTCGGGAAAACCACGATCGCACGTTTGTTTGCCAAAGGGCTGAACTGCGAAACAGGGATCACAGCAACACCTTGCGGTAAATGCGCGAACTGTTTGGAAATTGAGCAGGGGCGATTTGTCGATCTGATTGAGATTGATGCCGCATCACGGACAAAAGTCGAAGACACGCGAGAATTACTGGATAACGTTCAGTACGCACCCGCCCGTGGTCGCTTTAAAGTCTATCTCATTGATGAAGTTCACATGTTGTCGCGCCACAGTTTTAATGCGTTGCTTAAAACACTGGAAGAGCCGCCTGAACACGTCAAATTCCTGCTTGCAACCACTGATCCTCAAAAGCTGCCAGTCACCATTTTATCCCGTTGCTTACAATTCCATTTGAAAGCGCTGGATGTGGCTCAAATTAGCGAACAGCTTGAGCTTATCTTGAATGCAGAAAATATTGAGCATGATACTCGAGCCCGCCAACTGATCGCACGCGCTGCCGATGGCAGTTTACGAGATGCGCTGAGCTTAACTGACCAAGCGATTGCCATGGGGCAGGGGAAGGTAACTGCGGATATCGTGAGCCAAATGCTGGGCACTCTTGATGATGAACAGCCACTCGCCATTATTGAAGCGTTAATTCGTGCGGAGGGTGCTGCCGTCATGTCGCAAGTGGAACAAGCGGCTTCCCGAGGAGCGGACTGGGAAAATCTATTGGTTGAGATCCTCTCTTTGCTTCACCGAATCGCGATGATTCAACTGTTACCAGCGGAGCAAGAAACCGATCCATCCTCTACGGAAGGGCGTCTAAGGCAAGCTGCTCGCTTGATTTCCCCTGCGGATCTTCAACTGTTCTACCAAACCTTGCTGGTGGGTAGAAAAGAATTAGCCTATGCGCCAGAAAGACGGATGGGCGTGGAAATGGCGCTCTTAAGAGCATTAGCCTTCCACCCAAAGAGCGTGATTGACGAGGTTGAGCTACCGCCAAAATTAGCCCCGAGCGTATCTGCCCCTGTTTTTCAGCCAGAGCCAGCGCAGTCGAATATGACGCGTCAAGCACCACCGTCTGTGAGCGCAGATAATTTGCCGGAAAATAGCCCCACATTGCAGCTATTAAAAGCCAGACAAGCATTACAAACACCACAAAGTGAGGATCCGAGTCCAAAAAAGACTCATCCGGTGACGTCCAATAGGGCTAAGCCGGCGGTATCAGCACTTGAGCGGCTGGCCGCGGTGACCAGCAAACATCAACAAAATATGATGGAAAAAGCCTCGCACAGTTCCAAACCTGCGAAGCCAAAGCCTTATCAGTGGAAGCCTCAAAATGAAGAGGTGCTCGAGGCAAAAGATACCGCCACGACGCCAACCGAGATCAAAGAAGCGCTGGAATATGAGAAAACCCCAGAATTAGCGATAAAAATCATGCAAGAAGGTCGTGAGCGTGATAGCTGGTCGGGGGAAATTGCACAATTAAATATTCCTAAGCTAGTTGAACAATTGGCTTTGAATTCATATAAAGAAGAATTGGACGAGTCGCAAATTGTATTGCACTTGCGCTCAGCTCAACGTCATCTTGACAAACCGAATGCTCAAAAGGCATTACAAGATGCGTTGAGTCAACATTATGGTCGCCCTGTTGAACTGAACGTTGTTCACGATGATAATACGGCGGTGAAAACGCCGTTGGAATGGCGTCAGGCGATTTATGAAGAGAAGCTGGCGCAAGCCCGTCAGTCTATTATCGCGGATAAAACAATTCAAAAATTGCGCTCAATGTTTGATGCGCAGTTGGACGAAGAGAGTATTCGCCCCGTTTAACGCTACAGTTGCGAATCTGTAGCCTCAGTTGTGAGAGAAAACTATGTTTGGTAAAGGTGGATTGGGTAACCTGATGAAACAGGCCCAGCAAATGCAAGATAAAATGCAGAAAGTTCAGGAAGAAATCGCTCAACTCGAAGCTACTGGTGAATCAGGTGCTGGCTTAGTCAAAGTGACTATCAACGGCTCACATAACTGCCGTCGTGTTGAAATCGATCCAAGCCTGTTGGAAGACGACAAAGATATGCTGGAAGACTTGATTGCTGCGGCATTCAATGATGCAGCGCGTCGTATCGAAGAGACGCAAAAAGAGAAAATGGCTAGCGTATCTAGCGGTATGCAACTGCCACCAGGCTTTAAGATGCCATTCTAATGCAAACGAGTCCGCTTCTTGAATCATTGATGGAAGCGCTGCGCTGTCTCCCTGGTGTGGGACCTAAGTCAGCGCAGCGAATGGCTTTTCATCTTCTGCAACGTGACCGTAGTGGCGGAATGCGTTTGGCTCAGTCGCTGACTCGGGCAATGTCTGAAATCGGACATTGCCGCGATTGCCGCACATTTACTGAGCAAGACACCTGCAATATCTGCGATAACCCGCGCCGTCAGCAAAATGGGCTGATTTGCGTGGTGGAAAGCCCCGCAGATATTTACGCTATCGAGCAAACTGGTCAATTCTCAGGTCGCTATTTCGTACTCATGGGGCATCTGTCACCATTAGATGGCATTGGACCGATGGATATCGGGCTAGATAGGCTCGAAGAGCGACTGGCATCGGAAAACATCACTGAAGTGATTTTGGCGACCAACCCGACAGTAGAGGGGGAGGCGACGGCAAACTATATTGGGCAGATGTGCGCGCAGTATGGGGTGGCGGCGAGCCGGATTGCGCATGGGGTGCCTGTCGGCGGGGAGTTAGAGATGGTTGATAGCACGACGCTTTCTCATTCGTTGTCAGGCCGCTCGAAGTTGTAGCATCCTCGTCATATTTCAAATTGTAGGGGTGTTGGCTGCACAACCTCACCCTAGTCACATACTTCAGTATGCTCCTAGGGATAAGCTTGCTTGCCGCCTACCTACAACTTTGAACTATTTAGAGGAAGGTAGGTAGCTACCTTATAAAAGCAAAACCCTCAAGCCAAAACTCTCGTAGTCTTCCATAATTTACTTTCGTTCATATTAATTTGGCTGCTAATTTGTGGTTAGTGGTTGAATTCTATTTTTTTGTCCCCAGATTAGTTTCCATCGATAAGTCAAAACCTAACTATTAGATTGATGATATAGAGGCGATTAATGAGTATGAAAGGACAAGAAACTCGTGGGTTTCAATCAGAAGTCAAACAACTGCTACAGTTGATGATCCACTCTCTTTACTCAAACAAAGAAATTTTTCTGCGTGAGCTCATTTCCAACGCATCCGATGCGGCGGATAAACTGCGTTTTCGTGCATTATCTAAGCCTGAACTGTATGAAAATGACGGCGAACTGCGTGTGCGTATTAGCGCAGACAAAGACAAAGGTACTCTAACTATCAGTGACAACGGCATCGGTATGAGCCGTGAAGAAGTCATTGAAAACTTAGGTACTATCGCTAAATCAGGCACCAAATCATTCTTAGAATCATTAGGCAGCGACCAAGTCAAAGATAGCCAAATGATCGGTCAATTCGGTGTGGGCTTCTACTCCGCATTTATCGTTGCCGATAAAGTCACCGTACGCAGCCGTGCAGCGGGTGCTGATGCGAGCGAAGGGGTGTTCTGGGAATCTGCTGGCGAAGGTGAATACACTATCGCAGATATCGAAAAAGCCGATCGTGGAACCGAAATTACTCTGCATTTACGTGATGATGAAAAAGAGTTTTTAGATAACTGGCGTTTACGTTCTGTTATCAGCAAGTATTCTGACCATATTGCTCTGCCTGTTGAAATCGAAGAGAAAAACGAAGAAGACGGCACTGTGACTTGGGAAAAAATCAACCAAGCGAAAGCACTGTGGACGCGCAGCAAATCTGACATCTCAGACGAAGAATATATTGAGTTCTACAAGCATATCTCCCACGACTACGCAGATCCATTAACGTGGGCACATAACCGTGTGGAAGGGAAACAGGAATATACCAGTCTGCTGTATATTCCATCTCAAGCCCCATTTGATTTGTGGAACCGCGACCAGCGCCACGGTTTAAAACTGTATGTTCAACGTGTCTTTATTATGGATGATGCAGAGCAGTTTATGCCTAATTACCTGCGCTTCGTTCGTGGGGTATTGGATTCCAACGATTTACCGTTGAACGTTTCCCGTGAAATTCTGCAAGATAGCGCATTGACGCGTAACTTACGCAGCGCACTGACAAAACGTGTTCTGCAAACACTGGAAAAACTGGCGAAAAATGATGCTGAGAAATACCAAACATTCTGGCAGCAATTTGGTCTGGTGATGAAAGAAGGCCCTGCTGAAGATATGGGGAACGGCGAAGCGATTGCGAAATTGCTACGCTTTGCAACCACGCATAACGACAGCAACGTGCAAAATGTCTCATTGGAAGATTACGTGAGCCGCATGGTAGAAGGGCAAGATAAGATTTACTACATCACTGCGGATAGTTATGCCGCAGCGAAGAGCAGCCCGCACTTAGAATTGTTCCGTAAAAAAGGAATTGAAGTTCTGCTGTTATCTGACCGCATTGACGAATGGATGATGAACTACCTTTCTGAATTTGATGGTAAACAATTCCAATCTGTCAGCAAAGCGGACGAGTCATTAGACAAGTTAGCAGATGAAAACAAAGCGGAACAAGAAGAAGCAGAAAAACAGTTAGAGCCGTTCGTTGAACGCGTGAAAACCTTCTTGGGTGACCGTGTGAAAGAGGTGAAATTAACTCATCGCTTAACGGATACTCCTGCGATTGTAACTACGGATGCGGATGAAATGAGCACCCAAATGGCGAAACTGTTCGCTGCTGCGGGTCAAGCTGCGCCTGAAGTAAAATATAACTTTGAACTGAATCCGAATCACCCACTGGTGAAAAAAGCCGCTGAAGTGGAACAGGAAAGTGTGTTTGCGGATTGGGTTGATGTCCTACTCGACCAGGCTTTACTGGCAGAGCGCGGCACATTGGAAGATCCAAACTTATTCATCAAAAAAATCAACGAATTACTTTTAAAATAATTCGCTGAGTTATTTTCGTTTTCGAGCATAAACCACGTAAAAATGCGATTTTTTGCGTGGTTTTTTTCTTTTACGAAAAAAGATAAATGGGAAAACGTTTACGTGCCTTCTTGAGTCAGGTGCCATGCTAATGGTATGGTAGAGCGTTTTCTTTTCAAATTATAAAAAACTAAATAGCAAGGGGTTTACGCAATGCGTATCATTCTGCTTGGCGCTCCGGGCGCTGGTAAGGGCACTCAAGCTCAATTTATTATGGAGAAGTTTGGGATCCCTCAGATTTCAACCGGCGACATGTTACGTGCCGCGGTAAAATCAGGGAGCGAGTTAGGTTTACAAGCTAAAGAGCTGATGGATAATGGCAAATTAGTGACTGATGAGCTGGTTATCGCATTAGTGAAAGAGCGCATCAAACAAGATGACTGTCGCAATGGCTTCTTGTTGGATGGGTTCCCGCGTACCATTCCTCAAGCGGATGCAATGAAAGAAGCAGGCATCAATGTTGATTACGTTTTAGAATTCGATGTGCCAGATGACATCATTGTTGAACGTATTATTGGTCGCCGCGTTCACGCACCATCAGGTCGCGTATATCATGTGACTTTCAACCCACCTAAAGTTGAAAACAAAGATGATGTGACTGGTGAAGAGCTAACGATTCGTAAAGATGACCAAGAAGATACAGTTCGTAAGCGTTTAGTTGAATACCATGCACTGACTGCACCATTGATTGCTTACTATCAAAACGAAGCGAAAGCGAGCAGCACTCAGTACTTCAAATTAGATGGTACTCGCAAAGTGGCTGAAGTGAGCGCAGAGTTAGCGAAAATTCTAGGTTAATTTTCTCTGAGCTAAATTGAAAAGGCAGCGCAAAACGCTGCCTTTCTTTTTGTGCCACAAGTTGGCAAAATTAGTTATCAAAATCTGTTATTGTTGGGAATAATTATCAATTAGGAGTGGTTCTAATGTTAGAAAAAAAATATGGAATACTATTGGTAAATTTGGGAACGCCCGATGCCCCAACAACATCAGCAGTTAAACGCTATTTAGCAGAATTCTTAAGTGATCCCCGCGTTATTGATCTTTCCCCATTGATCTGGAAGCCTATTTTACATGGCGCTATTTTGCCAATTCGCGCTTCCAAAGTGGCAAAACTTTATGGCTCAATTTGGATGGATGAAGGCTCGCCATTATTAGTTTATTCACAGCGTCAAAAAGAAAAATTATCTGCATTTTTTCCTAATACGCCGATTGAACTGGGAATGACTTATGGCTCGCCGTCAATAAAGAGCGCTATCGACAGTTTGATTGCTCAAGATGTGACGGAATTGGTGGTTTTACCTCTGTATCCACAATATTCCTGCACCACGACTGCAGCTGTTTATGAAGCTATTACTCGCGCTTTTAAACCTATGCGGACTATTCCGTCTGTGCAGTTTATTCGTAGCTACGCGACGCACCCTGCGTATATTCAAGCGTTAGCTGAATCCATAGAGGCGAGTTTTGCTGAGCATGGTGAGCCGGATAGACTCATTCTCTCTTTTCACGGTATTCCGCAGCGCTACTGCGATTCTGGGGATATTTATGACAAAGAGTGTGAGCAAACGACGGAACTATTAAAGCAAGCGCTGAAATTTCCAAGTGACCGAGTTCTTATGACTTACCAATCTCGATTTGGGCGCGAGCCATGGTTAAGCCCATACACTGATCAGACGATGAAAAAACTGCCATCAGAGGGCGTTAAATCTGTTCAGGTTGTTTGCCCTGGTTTTTCAGTGGATTGTTTAGAAACGTTAGAAGAAATTAGTGAACAGAACAAAGAGTTCTTTTTACATAGTGGTGGTGAACAATACCGTTATATTCCTGCTCTGAATGACAGTGATATTAGTATTAATATGATTCAGTTAATTCTGAAAAATTACGTAAAAAGCGTTGTATAGCCATTAATATCATAAAGATGACTAATGGTTATATCCAAAACTCAAATTTAGACTATAATTACGACCTCAATATTCGACAGTATAATTTAGAGCTTGTTGTACGGAATTAACATGACTGAAAAAACCAATTTGTCTTCAGAATTAAAAAAGCAGTTAGAGCAAGACCCGCAATTTAAATTACAGCAAAATGATGAGATCGATCTCATGGCGCTAATCGCGGTTCTGTTTAAAAATAAACTCCTGATTATTATTGCAACAGTCATTGTTACCGCATTGAGTATTGGGGTCGTAAAAATGCTTCCTCAAAAGTGGACGAGTGAAGCAATTATTATCCCGCCAACCTCTGAAGAGCTAAAAGAAGTCAATGAATTTTCTGCGCGTTTAAGTGCGCTGGGAATGGATGTTGACCTAGGCTCTCAACGTATTTACAACGAATTTATTATTCAATACCGTTCCAAAGTTAACCAAGAAGCATTTGTAAAAAGCACCGATTATTTCAAAGCGATGCTTGATAAGCTTGATAATAAAAATGATCCATTAGACGTTCAGCGTTTGGTTAATCGAATTATTGCCGATTCCATTAAACTGAAATATAACGGAAAAGAAAAAGACAGTGATGATAGCGATATCGTTCTATCATTTACGGCGCCAACAGCAGTTGAAGCGCAAGATTTAATGGATGGGTATATTCGTTACACCGCGACACTCGTTCGTAAAAGAATGAAAACTGAAGTGGATAATGCGATTTCACGCCAATTGATTTATAGCGTAGAAGCGTTGAAGCAAGACACCACAAAAATCCAGATTGCTTATGATGTGAAAATTGAACGATTGAAACGTGCAATTACCATTGCGAAGGCGGCAGGAATTACTCGTCCGATTGCGAGAGACTCGGTCGCAATCAATGATGACCCTGATTATCCAATTGCATTAGGTTCTGAAGCCTTAGAAGAAAAACTGGGTATTGAGTTAAAAAATCGTGATTTAGCGCTGATCAGTGAGAAACTGCAAAATGCGAGAGTTTATATTGATAACTTAAACTCACTGACTACCAAAGAATTAGATTTTGAGCCAGTTAGATTTATTCTGACACCGGATTTGCCTGTTGCGAAAGATTCGCCTAAATCCATGCTTATCGTTGCGTTAGGTGCTATTTTAGGCTTTATCATGAGCTGTGCATTCGTATTAGGTCGTGACCTGTACCGTAACTATAATCAGCAAAATATTCGCCATAAGTAATCCCTCAAGAGTGTAATAAATATCTAACCAGCACCTTTTTATCGAAGGGTGCTGGTTTTCTTTTATCGTGATAGAATACCGGAATGTTCCTTTTTTAATGTTCCCAATATGAAATTCCCCGGTCAACGCAAATCTAAACACTACTTTCCTGTCTCTCTGAGAGATCCTCTTTTGCAACCCATGAAAGAGATGATGTCTGACGATGAAAACTGCAAATCGTATATTGTGGGTATCGACCAAACACTAGTTGATATTGAAGCGAAAATTGATGATGAATTTATTGAACGTTATCAATTAAGTAAAGGTCATTCCTTAGTCATCGAAGATGATGCGGCAGAAGCACTCTATAAAGAGCTTACCGAACAAAAGCTAATTACCCATGAATTTGCGGGTGGAACAATCGGCAATACCCTCCACAATTACTCTGTTTTAGCGGATGACCGCTCTGTTTTATTGGGCACCATGTGCAACAACATTCAGATTGGTAGCTACGCATATCGCTACCTCTGTCATACCTCAAGTCGTATGGATTTGAATTACTTGCAAGGGGTAGATGGTCCAATTGGACGTTGCTTTACGCTGATCACTGAAAATGGTGAACGTACCTTTGCGATCAGCCCTGGGCACATGAATCGTTTGCATCCAGATAGTATTCCTGAGGATATTATTGCAGGGGCTTCCGCACTGGTATTAACCGCTTACTTAGTCCGTTGTAAGCCGGGGGAAACCATGCCTGATGCCACTATGCAGGCAATCCATTATGCGAAAAAACACAATGTTCCCGTGGTATTAACATTGGGAACTAAGTTTGTTATTGCTCAAGACCCACAATTCTGGCGTGATTTTCTTAAGGATCATGTTTCTGTGGTTGCGATGAACGAAGATGAAGCTTTGGAGCTAACCGGTTTTAGCGATCCATTATTAGCCTCCAATATGGCACTGGATTGGGTTGACCTTGTTCTGTGTACTGCGGGAGCTTCTGGATTGTATATGGCAGGCTTTACTGAAGAAGAATATAAACGTAAAACGCAGCACCCATTACTACCAGGGGCGATTGCCGAATTTAATTTGTATGAGTTTAGCCGTGCAATGCGTATGCAGGATTGCCAACAGCCTCGTCGCATTTTCTCCCATATAGAGCCTTATATGGGGGGGCCTGAAAAAATCATGAATACCAATGGGGCCGGCGATGGGGCATTATCGGCATTACTGCATGATATTACGGCGAATTCATACCATCGCTCAAATGTTCCTAACTCCAGTAAACATGAACGTCAATACCTCACGTACTCCTCATTGGCGCAGGTGTGTAAGTATGCTAACCGTGTAAGCTATCAAGTCCTTTCCCAGCATTCTCCACGCTTAACACGCGGATTACCGGAAAAAGAAGACAGCTTAGAAGAGTCCTATTGGGACCGCTAAATATAAATGGGTAATGTAGAAATAAAAAAACACCTCGAATGAGGTGTTTTTGTTTTTATCAAGATGCGAGCTATTAAGCTTCTTTGGCGATCCCCGCAGGGTGCTCAGCTTTAACAGCCTCAACCGCTTTCTCATCTTCTTGCTCATAGCGCATAGCTTGTGGAACAGAGATTTTAATCGCAATAAATACCGCTAAGAAACCACCCACTAATTTACCTAACAAGATTGGCAACACTAATGTTGGTTGGAAATTTGCGGTAAAGGCTAAATGATCGCCAATCGTCGCTTGTGCGCATACCCCGAAAGCCACACACAACACCTTGTCTCTAGCACGCATCTCTTTGAATAAGTGGTAGGTCGCAATAATATTTGCCATCACCATAATAAATCCGAGTGAACCCGTGTCGCTCA
Source organism: Providencia sp. PROV209 (assembly GCF_028479485.1). Taxonomy (NCBI): domain Bacteria; kingdom Pseudomonadati; phylum Pseudomonadota; class Gammaproteobacteria; order Enterobacterales; family Morganellaceae; genus Providencia; species Providencia sp. PROV209. Next base: position 48,477 of record NZ_JAMPNR010000008.1, read on the forward strand.
GTTTTAATCGACGGCTAAGCGCACTAACTAACGGTTTGCAGTAGCGTTGGAACAGGTAACAGATAGGGAAAGTCCCTGCGAGCATAATCCCAATATAACCCGCAATTTCGATGGCACGGAACAACTCATTTTGGTCTGCAAACAACGGATCGAAACCCCATGCCCCGAATACTTTACTAAACACACCGGTAAAATGCTCGACGATCGAGAAAGCTAAAACGAGTTTAACGAAAGCATCCATGATCTTACCGAAGATCAAAAAGCCTGTAACCATTAACATTGGGCGATATTTTAAACCCGCAGCAAGTAAGAAACAGAAGACAAATAGAGGCATTAAATACTGCAACATCGTCATAAAATCGAGGGTTAGCTGATGCGTTGCTGGGGAGTTAGTCGAGATAATATCGCGAACCGGAATATTATTGAGTGTGATCAGCAGTAATGATGCCAATACCCCAAATGGAATAGAGATCAATCCAGCCATTGCGCCTAAGGCTAAGTATTTGTGATCTTTGCGATTTAACATAGTTAAACCGACGGGGATCAGGTAAACAATTGTTGCGCCAGAGGTATAACCGATCAACATCGCAGTGATCCACATATCGCGATTCGTGGTTAAGGCATCGGCTAACTGATATCCACCCATATCCACGGCGATAATTGACAGTGCCGCAATAGAAACATCAGAGCCGACGGAACTGAATACCGGTCCTAAAATGTATGAGATTAATTGTGAAAGTAGCGGGACGGCAGCCATGATCCCTGCTTGAGCGAGAAACACGGGACCAATAGAAAAAATGCCGTTTACAAACTCTTTTCCAAGGTCACTGGCAGGTCTGACAATCGATGCGACGGCACCGATGACGGCTCCGCACATAATTAAGTAGATAATGTAGTTTCCGAATTCGGCCATAGTAGGGTTTCCTTTCTTTTTTATTGTTGGAAAATTAATTTCTTAGCTGGCGAGAACGGGCAATAATGTCGCGATACTGTTCCATTATGCCTTGCATGTTGGTACCATCAGGGCGTGTGACGCTGGTATTACGTCGTATCGCCATTTCATGACTTATTCCCAAACCTTTACGTGCAAGCAAGGCTGCCCCGAGAGCTGTGACTTCACGATTTGCTGGTGCTTCAATATTTTTTTGCAATAAATTAGCCAAAAACTGCTTAAAGTACTGATTTGACGATAACCCTCCATCGACTGAAATGGACTGACCTAATGGAGATATCTTCTCCATTGCGAAAATAACTTCGGCAGAACGCGCGGCAATTCCTTCTAAAACAGACTGCATCATGTCTTTCTTGTCGGTATCTAAAGACAGCCCAGCCCATAGACCGGCAGCGCTGCGATCCCAATAAGGACAACCTAGCCCTGAAAGTGCAGGAACAAACGCCAAACCGCGCTTAATGGCGGGTTCATCACGAAAATCAGCCAGCTCATCAAAATCCTCAAATAGACCGATTTTGCGTGCCCAATTGATTGCGGATGCAGCGTTATAGACGCCGCCATCTAAACCAAAAACAGGGGCTTCTCCTGGAAATTTCCAACATAAGGTTGGTAGTAATCCACTTTGGTGGGTTTGTGGAATATCGCTGCCCGTCAATGTCTGCAAAAAGGCACCTGTTCCAAAGGTAATTTTTGCATCCCCTTTTTGGCGGCAGCCATGCCCAAAGGTTCCGGCGAATTGATCGACAATAATGGCGGTCACTGGGGTGAGATGACCATCGAGATTAACGGCGCCAAAGTCACCGATGTTATCGCGTAGTGGCGGTAAACAGTGGATAGGGACACCAAAAATCTCACACAGTTGGGGATCCCACTCCAAAGTATGAATATTGAGCAGAGACGTACGTGATGCGGAGTTATAATCTGTCACGAAAACGTCGCATAAACGATCAAGGAAAAAAGCGTCCATGGTGCCGATACGTAGGCGATTTTTATCTGCAAGAGACTTAGCACCAACGACATTCTCCATGATCCATCCCATCTTACTGGCAGAAAAGTAAGGATCTAATGGCAAGCCAGATTTGGATTGTACAAGGGGCTCTAACCCCGCATTTTTAAGTTGCTGGATAGCTTTTTCAGTACGGAGATCTTGCCAAACAATTGCGTTATAGAGGGGGCGCTTCGTTTGAGCATCCCACGCAACAATACTTTCACCTTGGTGACAAATACCAATAGCATCAACGACTTCACAGCTATTCAGACATTTGATGATATTTACCAAGATCTCTTCTGGATCATGCTCAACCCAACCACTATTTAAGGTGATCTGTTTGTGCGGAATACTCATCGGGGAGTGATAATGACCGCCTTCTTCAAAGACGACGACCCGGGTTCCCGTTGTTCCCTGATCGATAGCGGCATAACGTTGATTGAGCATCTCTGAATTTCCCAGTGTTATAAATGTTGTAAATTGGTTTGTTTTTTTGCCTACTATCGTTCAAACGGAAATAAAATCCACAAAAAACTCACAGTAAGTTTCGTGAATGTGATAACTGTCACAATAAGATAACAATGTGAGAAGTTTTTGGTGTGTTGCTGTGATTTGTGTTGTTTTATTTGTTGAGGTTGTGGGAATTATGTGGTTTTATGTGTTCAAGTTTTATGTTAAGGATTTCAGCCATGAATGCTAATAATAAAAAAATGTGGGATGTCATTGTGATTGGCGGTGGTGTCATTGGCTGTGCAGTGACCCGAAAATTCACATTGATGGGAGCTAAAACGCTGCTATTAGAGCGTGGCGGCGATATTTTATCAGGGGCAAGTAAAGCAAATAGCGCGTTGTTACATACTGGTTTTGATGCCACACCAGGGACATTAGAATTGGAATGTATGCAAGATGGGTATCGGGAGTTCATTGATATTAGAGAAAAAATGAATTTACCGTTACTCAAAACAGGTGCGTTGGTTGTGGCTTGGAACGAAGAGCAGCTCAATAAGCTGCCGAGCATTGTAGACCAAGCACATACCAATAATGTCATGGATGTGGGAATGATAGATAAAGAAGAACTTTATCGTCGAGAGCCACATTTGGCGCAAGGCGCACTCGCCGCGGTTGAAGTTCCAGGGGAGTCCGTTATTGACCCATGGAGCACACCACTGGCGTATTTAACCCAAGCCGTGAAGCATGGCGCAGAATATCAATTTCACTGTGAAGTGACTTCCGGTGAGTTAAATGCGGGAATTTGGACATTATCCACATCAAAAGGTGAGTTTTCGGCCCGATTAGTGATTAACTGTGCTGGTATTAACGGCGATATTGTGGAATCTATTTGCCATCCTTCCCCGTTTGAAATTAAACCGCGTAAAGGTCAATTTTTGGTGTATGACAAAGCGGCGGCAGCGGATATCAATGCGATTATTCTGCCTGTACCGACAGCGATCACTAAAGGTGTTTTATTGTCGAAAACGATTTTCGGTAACTTATTGTTAGGTCCAACGGCAGAAGAACAACAAGACCGTTGGAAGGCTGAGGTGAAGCAGGACGTTCTACAAGATTTAATTGACCAAGGCTCCCGTATGTTGCCATCGTTACATAACTACAGTGTGACAGCGACCTATGCAGGCTTACGCCCTGCAACAGAAGAAAAATATTATCGTATTAATGATTATCCCGAAAAACAGTGGATTTGCGCGGGTGGAATTCGCTCAACAGGTTTAACCGCAGCACTGGGCGTTGCCAATCATTTAGGGAAACTGTATCAAGAGAATTTTGAAGCGTTATTTGAGCTATCTCCGCCAACAGACTTGATTTGGCCTAAAATGCCAATGCTTTCTGAATATGAAGAACGCGATTATCAATGCAAAAATAATGGCGGGATTGTGTGCCATTGTGAATTGGTCACTCAACGTGAAATTGAAGCGACGTTTGATTCTGATATTCCGCCTGAATGTTTAGGGGCTCTTCGTCGCCGAACTCGAGTCATGATGGGGCGTTGTAATGGTTTTTATTGTAGTAGTCAGGTTGCTGAAATTATTAATGGTCGCTTTGACAATACATTAGCGGTGGAGGCAGTGAAATGAGTGTAAATTACGATGTGATTATCATTGGCTCCGGTCCCGCAGGTATGGCGGCGGCACAAACGTTACGCCGCCGCGGTATTCATAATATCGCGATTTTAGAGCGAGAAGCCCATGCGGGGGGCGTTCCTCGTCATTGCCAGCATCCGACATTTGGCTTGCTCGCGTTTAAGCGCCCAATGAAAGGCAACCAGTTTGCTGAGCGAATTGTCAAAAATTTGGGCGATACCCCCATACTGACACGTAGCACGGTTACGCAATTACAACCGAATGGTGTCTTGACGGTGACAACACCGGATGGCGTTGTCGAAATGCGTGCTAAGCGTATTTTAATTGCGACGGGCGTTCGCGAAACACCACGCCATCCTCGATTGGTTTCTGGTTTGCGTCCCCAAGGTATTTTGACTGCTGGCGCATTACAGCAATTTGTCTATTTGAAAGGGCAAAAACCGTGTTTGAATCCCGTGATTGTTGGTAGTGAGTTAGTCAGCTTTTCCGCGTTATGGACATTAAAAAATGCAGGCGTAAAAGCCAAAGCGATGATTGAAAGTGGCGAACGAATTCTGGCGTTTAAACCCGCTTCACTGTTTGCCAAAGCCATGGGCACTCCAGTGTATCTGAAGAGTAAAATCACCGAAATTGGCGGTTTAGATCGAGTGGAGTATGTGATGGTAGAAACTGCAGGAGAAATTCGCAAAATTGTTTGTGACTCCGTGATTTTTACTGGCGGGTTTGTGGGGGAAAATACGTTAATTCGTAAGAGCCATTTGAATTTTGATGCCAGTACGGGGAAACCGGTGACAGACCAGCGTAGCCGCTGCTCTGATGCTAGTTATTATGCGGCAGGTAACATGCTACATCCGGCAGATATGGGGGATCAATGTTACCAAGAAGGCGTGATTACGGGCGGATATATTGCGGATGATTTATTAGCGAATCATCACCAAATGGGTGTATCTCAAGGAAAAAGATTACCAATCCAATTTGCTGAGCCGATTCGTTTTACCGTGCCTGCATGTATCGATATGTCCGAATGTATGACTGAAAAAGTGGATTTCAACATCAAAGTCAACACGGCGATAACCGGTACAATCCGAGTGATGGCAGGAAACACATTGCTGTACGAAAAACGCCATCGTTGCTTACCGACGCGTCGTATTTTGCTGAAAAATATCGATTTAACAAAAATCCAAGCGAGTGCTACTGAAATTACTGTCACTGTTGTATAGTGCTGGAAATGTTAAATGGTCAGAAGGATTAAACTATGTGTGAGGGACGCTCCTCAAAAGTACGACACCAAACCATTATTGAGATGTTATCAACTCAAGGTCAGGTGTATGTGCAGGAGCTTGCAACGCATTTTAATGTCGCGCAAGAAACTATCCGTCGTGATCTGAGTAAACTCGAAACTCAAAAATTATTAAAGAAAGTTCACGGTGGGGCTGTCAACATTCAGTCAAAATTTGAGCGTAATTTTACCGAACGAGCTCAAGCTGCTGTCGATGAAAAGAAAGCGATAGCAGCAAAAGCCGCAGAGTTAATTAAGCCTGGAGACACGCTGTTTATTGATTTTGGGACCACAACATTTGAGTTTAGCCAACGAATTAAATCGATAGATAACATTACCGTGATCACCAACTCACCATTGTTAGCGAGTACCTTACAGGAAAACCCTTCTATCGAAACAATTTTGATTGGTGGGCAATTTAATGCGGCGCAAAATGCCTGTTTAGGCGCAATCGCATTAAAAAATATTACTGAATTTTATGCAGACTATGCAGTTATCGGTGCAGGGGCTTTTCATCCTCAGCATGGTGTAATGGATCAACACGTTGATGAGGCAGCCATTGCGCAAAAAATGCGGGAAAACAGCGATAAGTTAATGGTGTTAGCTGATGGAACAAAAGCCCATAAACATGCGATTAACTTTGTGGCAGGGTGGGAAAATATTGATTACCTCATTACAACCAGCAAAGAGTTTAAATTAGCTGAAAATAAAAAACGCCCGAAAACCAAAATTATCATTGCAGATATTCTGTAAGCCATAAAAATCAAAGTATTACTCATTTAATTTATACCCTATGGAAAATAATTCATTTATTTTTCATAGGATTACTTTGCTTAAAATTCGTTACATACGACACTAGGAATTAAAATGAAACTCTATTTTATTGCGTGCCCATACTCTGATCCTGATAGTAATGTTGTGGAAATGCGTTTCCAAGCTTGTACCCAATATGCCGCGGAATTAGCGCTTAAAGGAATTGCAACTTATAGCCAAATTACCATGACTCATCCAATCAACCAGTACTTAGCTTCTCAAGGGCAAAAAGTGGCATGGTCAGAGATTGATATGGAGTTTTTAAAGCGCTGTGATGGTTTGATTGTTCTGACGCTAGCGGGATGGGAAAAAAGCGGTGGTGTTGCTGCAGAAATTCAATTCTTCAAAGATAAAGGCTTGCCCGTATGGACTGACAAGGAATTTGCAGAGCAGGTCGTGAATTCATAATGAAAAAGCCGTAACGATGAGTTACGGCTTTTTTTAGTGCTAATAGAATGTGGTCTTAGTGGCTCGGTTTTAGATATTCATCTAAATTTTTACCTTCACCATTATTGCCATCATTATCTTCTGGGATCGCACATCCGAACTCTGCCACATCATTGCACATTAATGTGGTGATGGATTTCGCAATCTCATGCTCACCAATAATAATATGGTCGGCTCCACGCTCTTTGATAAAGCTCACTTCATCATCATAGTGTGCACGAACTACCACGGTAAGAGCAGGGTTCAGCTCTTTCGCTGTCGCAACAATTTCACCGGCTTCATAACCGTTTGGAATGGTCAGTAACAGGGATTTTGCACATTCAATACGCGCCAGGCTTAGAATGTCTTTACTTGCACCATTGCCTAAGATTGCGCAGAAGCCATTTTCAGCGAGTTCTTCAAAGCGTGCGCGGGTATCTTCAATCACAACCAGAGGAATTTCACGGCGGCGTAGTTTATCTGCTAGCATTCCACCAACGCGACCATAGCCTACAATCACTGCGTGACCACAAATATCGACTGGAATTTGCGTTTCTTCTTCCAGTGTTTCCTCGAGAAGTTGCTCTTCGATGGTTTCGGTTTTTTCCAGATATTTATCCAGTAAGCTGAATAACACTGGGTTTAACATGATAGAGACAATCGCACCGGCTAACACTAAGTTTTGCGCGTCTTTATCCATGACACCGAGCGCGAGCCCCATGCCTGCCAGAATAAAGGCAAACTCACCAATTTGCGCTAAGCTGACCGAAATCGTTAATGCGGTACGCCGTGAGTGCCCAAACAGACGAACGAGCACCAGCGCCGCCGCCGATTTACCGATGATAATGATACCGAGAACAGCGAGGATACCTAACGGTTGCTCAAGGAGAACCACTGGATCGAATAGCATGCCGACGGAGACGAAGAACAGGACTGCAAAAGCATCTCGTAGTGGTAAAGTATCCTGAGCTGCACGATGGCTAAGCTCTGATTCATTCAGCACCATACCTGCGAAGAAGGCACCTAGCGCGAAGGAGGCGTCAAAAATCGCGACAGCAGCATAGGCGATACCTAATGCAAGTGCTAAAACAGCCAGCGTAAACAGTTCACGGGAGCCGGTGGATGCTGTGCGAGACAATATCCATGGGATAACTTTTCGCCCGATAACAATCATAATCACAATAAAGGCAACGACTTTACCTATCGTCCATCCAAGGCTCATCGCTAACTCGCCAAAACTGGCTTCATTGCTATCCATGATGCCTGCGGCTGCCGGTAAAAGTACTAAGGCGAGAACCATGGCTAAATCTTCAACGATCAGCCAGCCAATGGCGATTTGCCCACGTTGGCTTTCAATGAGTTGTCTCTCTTCGAGTGCGCGTAGTAAGACAACAGTACTTGCTGTTGAAAGACAGAGACCGAAGACAATACCTGTAAATACGCTCCATCCGAATAACATCGACAAGCCAAGACCTAACAACGTAGCAACGGCTATTTGTGCGATGGCTCCCGGAATAGCGATAGCTTTTACGGCTAATAAATCTTTTAGTGAGAAATGTAGACCAACACCAAACATCAAAAGAATGACCCCGATCTCAGCGAGTTCAGGGGCGAGGGTGGTGTCTGCAACAAAACCGGGGGTAAAAGGACCCGCTAATACACCTGCCGCAAGATAACCGACAAGTGGAGAAATTTTTAAGCGCTGTGCGAGCATGCCTAATAAATATGCAAGGGCGAGACCACCAACAATGGTTGTAATTAAGGGCGTTGAATGCTCCATTAAGTCTCCTCTGGTTTGTTTATGAATAAAAAGGTGGGTACATGCCTTTGGCTTTCAAAATGTTGATGACGTTAATCACCATTTTGAAATACAAATTGCCTGTTTTTTTATTTTAACGGTTTTGAACACAAATTTCTTTAAAAAAGTGTCAGGTTTCTAAAAAAAAATCGAGCTGATAGAGCTAAATCGTTACAAGATTTTTATTTTAGTGATTCTTATGCATATCTTTTGGTAAATAAGAGAGGGGATATCCATACTTATAAAAACATAAGTATGGATAAAATAAGATAATAAATCTATTTGTTGTTTATATTTGGTAACAATACGGTGAAAATGCCTAATAACGGCAAAAATGCACAGTATTGGTAAACTTGCTCAATGCTAGTCATATCCGCTATCTGGCCCAGCACAGCAGCCCCAACACCACCCATACCAAAGGCGAGTCCAAAGAATAGTCCTGAAACCATGCCAGTCTTACCAGGGATAAGTTCTTGGGCATAAACTAAAATGGCGGAGAACGCTGACGCTAAAATCAGTCCAATGATCACGGTTAAAACTCCCGTCCAGAACAAGGAAGCGTGAGGCAAAATCAATGTAAACGGGGCAACGCCAAGGATAGAAAACCAGATAACATACTTACGCCCGATTTTATCGCCAATCGGTCCACCAATCATGGTGCCTGCGGCAACTGCAAATAAAAACACAAACAAGTGAATTTGCGCATTTTGTACAGAAACACCAAACTTATCGATTAAATAGAACGTGTAGTAGCTGCTGATACTCGCTAAATAGAAATATTTTGAGAAAATTAGAATCAGCAAAATACTGAGAGACCCAATTACGATTTTGCGAGGAAGGACTTTTACGTCTCCCTGACTGACCGGTCTTTTCTTCGCGGCACGGTGCTGTTGTTTATACCAACTGCTGACTTGCAAGAGAATGATGATGGCAAGCAAGGCAGCGAATGAGAACCAACCAATATTGCCTTTACCGTAAGGTTCAATAATCAAAGCGGCAAGTAGCGGACCTAATGATGCACCAAGATTACCGCCCACTTGGAAGAAGGATTGGGCTAATCCATGGCGACCACCTGATGCCATTCTGGCAACCCGTGAGGATTCAGGGTGGAATACAGAGGAGCCCGTACCAACTAGCGCGGCAGCTATCAAAATGGTTGGGAAGGTTTCTGCCATTGCTAAGAGTAGCAACCCTGACAGCGTAAAGCTCATACCAATCGGTAAGGAATAGGGCTGAGGGTGTTTATCGGTGTAATAACCAATAATAGGCTGTAAAAGTGAGGCCGTGACTTGGTAGGTGAGGGTGATCATCCCAATCTGCGCGAAACTCAGAGAAAAGTCAGATTGTAGTAAGGGATAAATCGCCAATATCAGCGATTGAATCATGTCATTGAGTAAGTGGGAGACACTGATTGCCGTCAGAATGCTAAAGACGGTTTTTCCTGTTTTATTGGCGGGTTTACTTCCGCCACTCGCTGCTGTTTGCTCGCTCATCATCGTCACTTTAGTTTGTTGCGTAATTGTAACCAATATAACTAATATAGAAATTATTTAAATGGCAATATGAGTCGTGTTGTCAAATTGGCGAAAAATATTAGTCGATCAAGATCTCATTTCTTTGTAACAGCTTTCTGTTTGTGCATAGCCGCTCAGATCTTATAAGCATTTTTATGCTATAAGACTAACCTCATTAACACATAACAAACTACTTAATCGGTAGATATTTCTATACCAGCAGGGAGAATGTATGAAACTGACATTTAAGGCATCTGCATGCGCATTAACTGTCTCGTTAGCGCTGCTACCCGCAGCGATGGCAAATGCGTGGGAAAAAGATAAAACCTACAACATCACTATCTTGCATACCAACGATCACCATGGCCATTTTTGGCACAATGAAAAAGGTGAGTATGGCTTAGCGGCACAAAAAACCGTGGTAGACGAAATTCGTGATGAAGTTGCCAAGCAAGGTGGTAGTGTCTTGCTGCTCTCTGGTGGGGATATTAATACCGGTGTGCCAGAGTCTGATTTACAAGATGCAGAGCCTGACTTTAAAGGCATGAATTTAGTGGGTTACGATGCGATGGCGCTGGGTAACCATGAATTTGATAATCCGCTGGAAGTCTTAAAACAGCAAGAAAAATGGGCAACTTTCCCATTCTTATCTGCCAATATTTATCAAACCAGTACAGGAAAACGACTGTTTAAACCTTACCAAGTATTTGATAAGCAAGGTGTGAAAATTGCAGTGCTAGGTTTAACAACCGATGACACCGCAAAAATTGGTAATCCTGCGAACTTCCCTGATGTTGAGTTTCGTGTTCCTGCCGCTGAAGCTAAAAAGGTGGTAGAGGAATTACGTGTGACCGAGAAACCTGACATCATTATCGCGGCAACTCACATGGGACACTATGATGATGGCAACCACGGTTCTAACGCACCAGGGGATGTTGAAATGGCTCGTAGTTTACCTGCGGGTTATTTGGATATGATCGTGGGTGGTCACTCACAAGATCCTGTTTGTATGTCTCAAGAGAACAAAAATTACAAACAAGAAGATTACGTGCCAGGAACGCCATGTGCGCCAGATAACCAAAATGGGACATGGATTGTTCAAGCCCACGAATGGGGCAAATATGTTGGTCGTGCAGACTTCGAATTCAAAAACGGTAAATTCACGTTAAAACATTATCAGTTGATCCCGATTAACCTGAAGAAAAAAGTGAAGAAAGACGATGGCTCATCAGATTACGTCTACTACACTCAGGAAATTGCGCATAACCCTGAAATGACTAAATTGCTAACCCCTTATCAAGATAAAGGTGACCAGCAATTAGGCGTGAAGGTGGGTTCTGTCGAAGGCAAACTGATGGGTGACCGTAATAAAGTGCGCTTTGAGCAAACTAATATGGGGCACTTATTACTGGCCGCTCAAAAGGAACGAGCTGGTGCAGATTTTGCTATTATGAGTGGTGGCGGTGTACGTGATTCTATCGAAAGTGGTGATATCACGTATAAAGATGTCCTTAAAGTTCAGCCATTTGCCAATGAATTGGTGTATGTGGACTTTAAAGGTGAAGAAGTTCTACCGTACTTACAAGCCGTGGCAAACATGAAAACCGATTCAGGGGCTTATGGTCAATTCTATAATGTGAGCCTGACCCTGAATGCGGATGGTACAATCAGCGACGTGAAGATTGATGGCAAACCTATCGATAAGAACAAAACTTACCGTATGGCGACATTAAACTTCAACGCTATTGGTGGCGATGGTTACCCTGCTATCGATAACCATCCAAATTACGTCAATACGGGCTTTGTGGATGCGGAAGTACTCAAAGGCTATATTGAGAAACATTCTCCATTGAAAGCCGCTGATTATGAGCCAAAAGGCGAGATTGTTTATAAAAATAAATAATCGTTCATCGGTATGAAAAAGCCCCTCGATAGGGGCTTTTTATTGTTCACGATTCTTTTTTAATATCCGCAAAGTTGGCATTTAGTACACTTGCCAAATCGTTCGGAGAGAGCTCTAAATCCAAACCGCGTTTACCGCCAGAAATAAACATCGTCGCAAATTCTTTAGCTTGACTATCAATGACGGTTGGAAGGCGCTTTTTCTGCCCCAGTGGACTAATTCCGCCTAATAAATATCCCGTGGTTTTTTGGGCAATTTGTGGATCCGCCATTTCGACTTTCTTCACGTTAAACACTTTTGCGACGGATTTGAGATCCAACTGACCAGATACTGGTGTGACAGCTACGGCTAACGTTTTTTGATCGCCATTGAGTGCCACTAATAAGGTTTTGAAGACTTGCTTGGCATCTAAGCCTAATTTTTGCACAGCTTCATCACCAAAATTACTCTCATTTGGGTCGTGATCATAAGGGTGTAGCGTGAATTTAATTTTTTGTTTTTCCAGTAATTTTACTGCCGGAGTCATAATTATTCCTTTTTTTTTAATGACTGGATTTATCAAATATCGTTTCGTAAATAATCAATTAAGCTCTGTTCCCCAAACAAATGCAGTGCCCCTACAGCGACTACATAATTACCCGCAGGCAAGGTTTTCAGTTTGCTCGCCCATTCTTGATTACGTTGGGTCATCAGCACATTATAGACCCCTTCACTGAAGGTATTGGGTAATGTAACGCAATTTTCAGGCTGAAAATCTAACCACCAGCTGATCATTGTTTGCAGTGAACGCGCATTCGATCGCCAATGAATCAGGGTGTCTTGTAATAATGGCAAACCATTATTTGGCAAATTGAGAAGCAATTGAACTTGGGAATCTACGCCTTCTAGCTCGATAATGGGTTTATGTTGAGATTGGGCGTTATGAATCAATTGGTAATCAATGCCGTAATGACCTCGTAAACCCAGCATTTGTGCTTGGGTGGCTTGCATTGTCAGTGCGACTTGCCATGAAGGAAGAGGGTCAAATTGTGTTGGGGATTGACGAATTTCTTGGCAATACTGCAAAAAGAGCGCGAATTCAGTCTCAGTTAGCCGTTGTGAAATAGGCGAAAGCAGCTCAGTAGATGTTGGGAATGGTGAGTTTGCTTGGGTAATATCCGCTTCAACAATCAGCCCATTAGCACGATTGATTTTATCTAATAAGAGCGCTGACAAGGGAAACATATTTTCTGTTCCCATATGGATACTGCCAACAATGTGCAGCTTTATATTATTAGGTAAGCGAACATCAACCGCAGGGTAAGGATAATTCGGAGCCACTCCCCGATGTAGCCAACTTTTTAAGTTTTCGAGTAGTTTTCCCATTGTTTATTTATCCTTATTCAGCGACTGAAAGGAACAGAGTAAACAATCTTGGGGGAATTTGCGAATCACACCGCACAATATCATCGCCGTGAAGTATCACCGTATAATAGATTTGAATCTAAAAAATAGCGCCTATTGAGAAGGCGCTATTTTTCATTACGAGTAGGTTAATTACAGGGTTTAATCTTTCCGTTTTAATAAACTTAATAGAGAGAATAAGCCAAACGCACTGAAAATTAATTCGATACCGATTAATGCAGTTAATAGTGCAATTGAGGTAATCGGACCATTGCCAATTAATAAGTAAGCAATAAACAAGTCCAGTATCCCAATAATAATCTGCACCCAGCCAGCCGCAGATTTAATTTGCTGGATACCTGCATACAAACGGATGACTCCACCGATAATAAATAAGGCGGCAATCACCATCGCCATGGCGATCAAGCCTTGCAAAGGCTCTTTGATAAACGCATAACCGACGATGCAGTAAATAATCCCGATGACAAATCCAAAAAGACGGGACCAGCCAGTGTAGATAGTGGTGCTTAGGATACTCACAATAGCACCAACGCCACTTAAGATTAATAACACGCCCACGATGGCACTGACGACAATACCAGAGGCAACCGGATTAGCTAAACAGGCGATACCCCCTAGCAACAATAAGACGGCAAGAACCGCCAGAATATTACGTTGCTTTTTCATATCACCACTGGCTAAGTTGGTGAGTTTTTCGCGATTAATATTTAACATGGAACCCTCAAACAGTGAAAATAATGAAAATCACTTAATTATAGAACAGGAATGGTTAAGTGACTGAGGTATTTGGGCGATTTGTTGCGTTAAGTCAAATAGAAGGGAAAGCCACCGTGATGATATCACGGTGGCTTAGTTTGGCTATTTCTCAGGTTTAAAGCGTAATAAACGGTTGGCATTGCTGACGACAGTGATAGACGAGAGCGCCATGGCGGCTCCTGCTACAACGGGGTTCAGTAATGTTCCGGTAAGAGGGTATAAAATCCCTGCGGCAATCGGAATGCCTAACGAGTTATACACGAAGGCACCAAACAAGTTTTGTTTCATATTACGCAGAGTCCCCTTAGAGATGGACACCGCATCCGCGACACCATGTAGGCTTTGGCGCATTAACGTAATAGAGGCAGTTTCAATGGCAATATCACTGCCACCCCCCATCGCGATACCGACGTCAGCGCGAGCCAAGGCAGGAGCATCATTAATGCCGTCACCGACCATCGCCACTTTATGCCCTTTGGATTGTAACGCTTCAATTGCTGCGGATTTACCATCTGGCATCACGCCTGCAATAACTTCATCAATACCCGCCTCTTTCGCGATAGCCTTGGCGGTAACAGGGTTGTCCCCAGTTAACATTACTAAGCGGAAGCCTTGTTTATGCAGACGAGCAAGGGCGCTAACACTGTCTTCACGTAACGGATCTCGGATAGACAACAGCGCTGCGATTTTACCATCAACAGCCAGTAATACCGGTGTAACCCCAAGGGAGGCTTGCTGGTGGAGTGTTTCATCGATTTCACGGGTATCAACCTGATTTTCAGCTAACAGTTTTTGATTACCTAATAACACCGTTTTACCGTCAACAACCGCGGTTACACCTAATCCCGCTATGGTTCTAAATTGTTGATTGGCAATCATGTCCAAGCCTTTGGCACGATTAACAATTGCACGAGCCAATGGGTGATTAGAGCCACTTTCAAGAGAAGCGGCAAATTGCAACGCTTGTGACTCGTCAAAGTCGTTGAATACGTGAATATCGGTGACTTGTGGCATGCCTTCGGTCAGCGTGCCCGTCTTATCAAAAACGATGGTGTCTAGTTCGCTAGCTTGTTGTAAAGCATCTGCGTCACGGACTAATACCCCAAACTCGGCAGCGCGACCCACCCCTGAAATAATCGACATCGGAGTGGCAAGACCAAGCGCACACGGACAGGCGATAATCAGTACCGTGGTGGTAATGACCAGCGCATAGGTAATTTGCGGCGCAGGCCCCACAAAATACCAAATCGCCCCTGAAATAACGGCAATAGCAACCACTACTGGCACAAATATGGCAGAAATTCGATCCGCTAATTGACCTATTTGTGGCTTACTGCTTTGCGCTTGGCGAACAAGATGGATAATACGCGCTAAGGTGGTTTGGCTGCCGACAGCCGCGGCACGGAATAACACGGTTCCATCTTGCACGACTGTTCCAGCATGCACGGCATCCCCGCGGCTTTTTTGCTGAGGGATCGGCTCACCGGTGAGCATTGCTTCATCTAGCCACACTTCGCCTTCAATGATTTCGCCATCGACGGGGACACGGTCACCTGTGGTTAAGCGTAAAATCATACCTTGTTTTACTTCTGCAAGGGGCATATCGACTTCCCCTTGATCAGTGACAACACGGGCGGTCGGCGGCGTCAAATCTAATAAGCGTTCCAGTGCTTTAGATGAGCGTTGGCGTGCGCGCTGCTCTAGGGCATGACCGAGGTTAATCAAACCGATGATCATGGCGCTGGCTTCGTAATAAAGGTGACGAGCTTGTTCAGGGAAGAGCTCAGGCCAAATATTGACGACGATAGAGTAAAGCCAAGCTGCACCAGTTCCTAACGCGACCAACGTATCCATGGTGGCGCTACCATTTTTGAGACTTTGCCATGCGCTACGATAAAAATGCCCACCCGCAAAAATCATGACCAGTAGCGTTAACACCCCAATGGTTAGCCAGATATTATGGTTATCTGCGCTTAACATCATATTGTCGCCCAGCATGCCCCAAATCATCACGGGGATACCGAGCGCGAGCGCAAGGGCGGATTGCCAACGGAAGCGACGCATATTGGCTTGAGCAACTTCTTGTTGGCGTTCACGGCGTTTGGCTTCATCTTGGATGATTTCAGCGCCATAACCTGCTTTCACGACAGCTTCAACGAGGTCATCAGGTTTTGCTGTTCCCGTGACCAACGCACTGCGCTCAGCTAAGTTTACTCGAGCATTTTCAACGCCAGGCACGCTATTGAGTGCTTTTTGTACTTTATTGACGCAACTCGCGCAGGTCATGCCATCCAGTAATAATTGGATACTGTCATCGGTAACTGCAATCTCCGGCTGCTCGCCTACATCAGATTCTTGTGCCGGAATATCGCAAATTGCCGCTGAACCCGTTTCCGGCTGTTCAATTGATGTTTTCAGCGGCTCAGTTTTTGGGGAGCTAATACCTGATTGAGCAAGTTCAGCCTTGAACCCAGCAGCGTCTACCGCTGCAATTAAATCTGCGGCTGAGGCTGTGCCATAAACCTTGGCTTGTTGAGTATCGACGACAGCCGCGGCAACGCCTTCAACTGCTTCTAGTGCTTGCTGCGTTTTTCCTGCACATTTCATGCAGTTTAAACCTGATAGTGCGAGCTCAACATTTGCTGTGGTCGCTTCAGCGGCTTCATAGCCCGCATCCTCAATCGTTTTAATCAGTGACTCAGGGCTTGCGTTACTTTCAATAATGGCGTAGTCGATGGTGACGTTGACTGACTCAACATCAGAGCGCGCTTGCAGCGCTTTTGTCACGGAACCGACACAGTGCATGCAGCTCAGACCTTGCAAGGATAATATTATTTTCATTTTTGATTCTCCGAGCCCTTTCATAATGCAGGGCTATAATTTGTACACAAAATCAGTCTATAATCCGCTATGTAGTTAAGGTTAAACCTTCCCTCAAGGGTAAGGTCAAGGGGAATTATGAATATTAGTGAAATTGCCAAAAAAACCGGTCTGACAGCTAAAGCAATTCGCTTTTATGAAGACAAAGGGCTGATCACCCCACCGGAACGTGGTGACAATAGTTACCGATATTATCAAGATAGACATCTTGATGAACTGATGCTGCTGAAACAAGCGAAAGATGTGGGATTTACGCTGGAAGAATGTGGCGAATTGCTGGGACTATTTCGTAACCCAAGCCGTCACAGCGCAGATGTGAAAAGTGCGACAATCGCGAAGATTGATGAAATTCAACAGACGATTTTAAAACTGTCCGCCATCCGCGATACGTTACAAGAATTAGTAGATGTCTGCCCCGGAGATGATGGAGCAGACTGCCCAATTATTGACCATCTGGCGCGTGGCTGTTGTCACCATAGTAAGGCTTAACTTTTAAGGTGATTCCATCCACCGCGGTCACTTCCACTTCGGCTTCTGCTTTTAAGGGGGTTTCGCTGTAAACTCGCCAGCTACCATCAGCTAAGCGAACACGGCTGAATCCCTCTTCAGTATCAGTAAGTAAGCGCGCTTTAACGCCAATTAGCTGGTGGCTGATTTGGTTGACATCATCGGCGCTGCTGGCTTTGCGGTGGCTAAGCCATTTTCGCCATAAAATGGCAGAAATGACCGTGAACACTGCAAATAAGATACCTTGCCACTCCCAACCGAGAAATGGCAATAGGAAAGTAAGTATCCCAACCGTCACAGCGGCAATACCTGACCAGAGTAGATAGCCGCCTGTGCCAAGGAGCTCACCAATCAGCAGTAACCCGCCTAAACATAGCCAAAACCATGTGGGATGTGTGCTGATAAGTTCTATCATTCTTTAGCCTGCTTTTGGGTTGCACCGACTTTTTTACTTTCGCCGATGAGCTCGGTGATCCCGCCAATCGCGCCCATTAAGTTGCTGGCTTCTAATGGCATCATGATCACTTTGCTGTTTTCCGCTGAACCAATGCTTGTCAGGGCATCCGTGTATTTTTGCGCAACGAAGTAGTTAATGGCTTGCATATTACCGGCTGCAATGGCGTCAGAAACCATTTGAGTCGCTTTGGCTTCTGCTTCTGCGGCTCTTTCACGAGCTTCGGCTTGTAAGAACGCAGACTGACGATCCCCTTCAGCACGTAGAATTTGTGACTGTTTTTCACCTTCAGCTTTTAAGATAGCGGCTTGGCGGATACCTTCTGCTTCTAAAATATCCGCACGTTTGGTTCGTTCCGCTTTCATTTGCGCGTTCATCGCGCTGATTAGCTCTTTTGGCGGTCTCACATCACGGATTTCAATACGGGTGATTTTCACCCCCCATGGGTTCGTAGCTTCATCGACCACATGTAATAGACGACTGTTAATCGAATCACGCTGAGATAGCATTTCATCGAGCTCCATTGAACCCAATACAGTACGGATATTCGTCATGGTGAGGTTGAGCACGGATAACTCAAGGTTGCTTACCTCATACGCAGCGCGCACCGGGTCAACCACCTGAATAAAGCAAACGGCATCAATAGTAACGTTGGCGTTATCTCGGGAAATAACTTCTTGGGATGGAATATCAAGGACTTGTTCCATCATATTGATACGACGACCAATTTTGTCCATAAATGGCACAATGATATGTAAACCTGGCTGTAAAGTACGGGTATAGCGACCAAAACGTTCAACGGTCCATTGGAAGCCTTGCGGTACTGTTTTTACGCAGGTTGTAACAATAACAATGGCAATAGCGACAAAGATAATAATCGGTATAGCACCAGACGCGAACAAATCCATAGGTAATCCTTAACTAGTAAAGTAATGAATAAACTTGGCGGCGGAACTTGCTCGCAAGTGCATCACCGGTTCCCATTGCTGACATGATATCCATCATGGTTTTTCTTACTGAGCCCTCACCAGCGTTTAAATCTTTACGTAAAAATGTCAGTAACATCTCTAGCGCTTCTTCGTTGCGATTAACTTCGTGAAGTTTTAATGCCAGTTGAACGGCTAATGTCGTATTTTCTGGATCTTGATTGAACTCTTGGATTAATTGCTGAATTTCTGGGGTATCAGCCGCTTTTTTCGCTAATTCGATTTGAGCGACCAACCCTTGATAACGGCTGTCTTTATCTTGCATTGGTACCGTCGCTAATAAAGCTTCAGCATCATCAATTAAATGTAGACCAATTTGTACTTCTGCTAACAACAGGGTGATATCGCTATTTTTTGGGGCGAGTTGATTAGCTTCTTTCAATAACGGTAGAGCGTCTTGAAGTTTACCTTCCGCGACTAATTCCGCGGCTTGCGCGGCTTTTAACTCTTCAGGGCTAGGTAATACACGAGACAGCATTTGCAGGACCACATCTTCAGGTTGTGGACCTTCGAAACCATCAACCGGGCGACCATTTTGTAAGATATAGACCGTCGGAACGCCTTTTAAGCCAAACTGGCTGGCGATCATTTGTTCTTCATCACAATTGACTTTAGCGAGGATAAACAGACCCGCATAGTCTTGGGCGATACGCTCTAACATTCCCGTAAATTCTAGACTTTGCGGGCTACGTGGTGACCAGAAATAGAACATGACTGGCATGCTCATGGATTGTTCAATAGTTTGATGTAGGTTGGTTTCGTTAATATCAATAATTTGTGCGTTAGCTAGCATAAACAGTCTCTTTAAAATTCGTTATTAATCATGTCAATGAAATGGGGGCTTAATTCTGTTTTTTCAATCTTTCTTGCCCTGACCCGCGAGAACTTTATCCATCAGTTTATCGGGTAATATACGTTTTAGTATACGCACAAAAACGGTTAATAATGTGACAGAGTAGCGTACACGGGGATGTGGGCTCTCTAAGGCTAAAATCAGTTTCTTGACGACATCTTCAGGATATAGCGTGAATTTCGCTGCAATACCTGGGTTTTGAACGGGTTTATCTTGTTGAGTTTGTGCTACATTTTGGGTAAATGCACTGTGGATTGGACCTGGTTCAATTAAGCTGACATGTATACCCGAGCCCTTTAATTCTAAACGCAAGGCATCTGACCAAGCTTCTAATGCATACTTGCTGGCGGCATAAGCTCCTCGACCCGGTGTGGAAATAATGCCCATTACAGAGCTAGTTTGCACAATACGCCCCTCATGGTGCGGCAGCATGGCGGGAAGCAGAAGAAAGGTCAATTGGTGAACGCCGAAAAAATTACTGGAGAATTGAGATTCCAGTTGCTGGCGGCTTACGGTATGCAATGGACCGTATACCCCGAAGCCTGCGTTATTGAATAATCCGAAAAGTTTTCCATTGCAGAGCGCTAAAATTTGCTCAGCGGCAGCTTCGACGCTCGTTGGATCGTCTAAGTCGAGGGATACAGTTTCGAAGCCAATGCCTTGTAATCGTTCAATATCAGCCTGTTTTCTACAGGTGGCAATGACGCGATAACCGCGCAATTTTAATGTCTGTGCCGCGCACAAACCAATGCCACTTGACGCCCCTGTCACTAATACCGTTTTTTGCATAACTTTACCTACTATGGGCTGAATTTTCGCTATCATATTGGTTCATTATGATTTATTTAGAACGATTCGGAAATTCAATTAATAGAATTTCCGCTGTTCTTTAACGGATAACGTTTGTTTTACAAACAAATTCATTTTACAAACAAATAGGGTGCTAGTTGTTTTTCCATAAAATCTGCAATAGTAGGTTGAGCTTGTTCTGTCGGGTGAATGCCATCAGGCTGGATCCATTCCGGTTTGGTGATCACACTTTCCATAAAGAATGGGATCAGCGGAAGCTGGTTTTTTTCAGCCAGGGAAGGGTACACTTTTTCAAAGCTCGATGTGTAACGTTTACCGTAGTTTGGTGGGATTCGAATTTGCATTAAGAGCGGTTTAGCACCATTTTGCTCTATTTGGTCAATAATCTGTTGTAATGTAATGGCTAATTGTTCAACAGATAGCCCTTGTAAGCCATCATTAGCCCCAAGCTCAATCAGCACCCAATCGGGTTTGTGCTGTGCCAGCAGTGTGGGGAGACGCTCTAAACCCTGAGAGGCAGTGTTACCACTAATGCTGCCATTGACCACTAAAATCGGTGGCGACTGTTTTTGCCAACGTTCGGCAAGCAATGTTGCCCACGCTTGCTCGGCAGGTATTCGATAGCCCGCACTAAGGCTATCACCGAGAATTAATAGTTTCGTTGCTGCGAGTGTTTGACCACTTGCAGTGACTAATAGGAGAAAAACCAATATATGTCGGCGCAAAATATTCTTGAAGTTCATCATCTCATTAAACGTGTTGGTCAAGGTGAACATGAACTGACTATATTGCAAGGAGTCGAGCTAATTGTCGAGTCTGGTCAGACAATTGCTTTAATTGGCGAGTCTGGATCAGGGAAATCCACATTGTTAGGCATTATTGCTGGGCTGGATGATGGTACTAGCGGAACCGTAAAACTGCTGGACCAAGATCTCACCACCATGGATGAAGAGGCGCGCGCACGGCTACGAGCACAGAGTGTCGGTTTTGTTTTTCAATCTTTCATGTTAATTCCAACGTTGAATGCACTTGAAAATGTGCAACTCCCTTCTTTGCTACGAGGCGAATCTGAAACAAAAAGCCATCAACAAGCGGTCAGTTTGCTCACGGATTTGGGGTTAGGAAATCGTTTAAAACATATGCCTGCTCAGCTGTCGGGTGGAGAACAGCAGCGTGTAGCTTTAGCGCGGGCATTTAATGGGCAACCTCAAATTTTGTTTGCTGATGAGCCGACGGGAAATCTTGACCGCCATACGGGAGATAAGATTGCCGATTTATTATTTGCGATGAATAAAGAACATGGGACGACACTGATTTTAGTCACCCATGACAATCAATTAGCCGCTCGTTGCCAGCGACGATTACGGTTAGTTGATGGGCTATTGAGGGAAGAGTCATGATTTGGCGCTGGTTTTGGCGCGAATGGAAAACGCCATCATTGTTGATTGTTTGGTTAGCACTCACGTTAGCGGTAGCTTGCGTACTGGCATTAGGGCGGATCAGTGATCGTATAGAAAACAGTATGAGTTACCAAAGCCAAGAGTTACTGGCAGGTGATTTGGTACTGCGTTCCTCCCATCCAAGCGACCCTGAATGGTTAGCGGCGGCGCAACAGGCTGGGCTCACATTGAGCCAACAAATTTCGTTTTCAACCATGGCGTATTCGACTGAGGATGAAGAAGGGCGACCTCAGTTGGTGTTAGTAAAAGCAGCGGATTCGAGTTATCCGTTATACGGTGACTTGGTCACCGAGCCTGCGGGTCTGAAACCCACCAAAGGGCATATTTTAGTTGCACCGCGCTTATTGGAATCACTCAATTTAAAGGTCGGTGAACAGATTGATATTGGCGATGGGACGTTGACCATTTCAGGCACATTAGTTCAGGAGCCGGATAGCGGTTTTAACCCTTTTCAAATTGCGCCAAGAGTGCTGATTTCGATTGAGGATGCGCCATCAACGGGGGCGATTCAAATCGGTAGCCGCTTAACTTATCGAGATATGTTTGCAGGCTCACGTCAAGCGATAGACACTTTCAAACAGAAATATGATACTCAGCTCAGGAGCGATCAGCGCTGGTATACCTTGGATGATGATAGTGGTGCGGTGGGGAAAACCTTTAAGCGAGCTCAGCAATTTTTACTGTTATCGGTGTTGTTAACATTATTACTGGCGATTGCCGCCGTTGTGGTGTCAATGACCCATTATTGCCGAAGCCGCCATCAATTGATCGCGGTTTTAAAAACGCTGGGCGCAGGGCGCAATGCACTGCGTAAGTGGATCATCGGTCAATGGTTAGTGATATTGATCGCGGCGGCATTACTCGGTTCCTTGCTAGGACTCGCGTTTGAAGGGATCTTAATGCAAATTTTGTCGGCAATGTTACCAAAAGCCTTGCCGAGCGCGAGTTTCTGGCCATGGATCTGGTCGATAGCAACGTTGTTTATCATCGCGATCATTGTCGGGATTCGACCTTACTACCAATTGATGGGCACTCAGCCTTCTCGTGTCTTACGTGAAGATGCCAAATCACCAATTTGGCCGCTATATTATTATCTGCCGGTAGTGACACTAATTGTCGTCGGAGGATTATTCCTGTTTGCAGGAGTAAATCCATTATTATGGTCAATTTTGCTGGGTATTGTTGTGGTTGCGGTATTGCTAGCACTGATTGGCTGGCTGGGATTATGGCTATTGAGGAAAATACAATTTCGTCAGCTAAGTCTACGTTTGTCCGTGAGTCGTTTACTGCGTCAACCACTGCAAACCATCACGCAAATGAGCGCATTTTCATTATCGTTTATGTTGCTGGCACTATTGATCTTGGTTCGTGGGGATCTATTGGATCGCTGGCAGCAGCAACTTCCGGCGGATAGTCCAAATTATTTCCTGATCAATATGACTCAGTCTCAGCTTGATCCGGTGACACAGTTATTAAAACAGTATCAAGTAACACCGACCGAATTTAATCCGGTGGTATTAGCTCGCTTGTCTGAAATTAATGACCAATCTGCGATTGAATGGGCAGATACTCGTGATCCTAATAATAATACGGTAAGACGGGAGTTAAGCTTAACCTGGCAGTCAACATTACCACCTGCCAATGAATTGGAACAAGGGAGCTGGCCACCTAAAGCAGGTGAGGTATCTATCGAGCAAACGGTGGTGAAGGAGTTAGGATTAAAAATCGGTGATAAGCTGACTTTCAATGCAGGTTCGCAGATTTTTACTGCCAAAGTGAGCAGTATCCGTAAAGTTGATTGGGAAAGTCTACGCCCGAATTTCTATTTTATTTTTGCGGAAGAAACGTTATCACCGATGCCGGAAACCTGGCTGAGTAGCTTCCATTATGATGGCGATGGGCAGTTATTAACTCAGCTGAGTCATCAATATCCAACGATTAATGTGTTAGATACCGGTGCGATTATCACGCAAATTCAGCAGATTTTGCAGCAAGTGAGCCAAGCGTTGGAAGTGATGGTTGTTCTGGTCATTTTCTGTGGTTTATTGCTGTTATTGGCGCAAATTCAAGTGGGGATGAGCCAGCGTGAGCGAGAATTGGTGGTATATCGGACTCTGGGGGCGAGCAAAAAACTGATGAGCCGTACTTTATGGAGCGAATTTGCTTTGCTGGGGGGAATGGCTGGGCTCGCCGCTGCATTTGGTGCTGAAGTCGCGCTATGGTTATTGCAAACTAAAGTGTTTGATTTTCCATGGCAACCAGAATGGCGGTTGTGGGTATTGCTACCTCTTTGCGCAGGGTTCTTATTATCCGTATGCGGTGGCTGGTTAGGGCTGCGATTATTGGGTACTGGTAGCCAACATCGCCGTTTGTCTAATAGTTGATAATACGGCTCCGTTGTTTAATGGGCATCTCATGATGGATGCCCATTAAACTAACTGTCTCTAATCCTTCACAAAACCGTCATTCGCCATGGTTATTATTCAGCTATCAATTATTGATGGCATGAAAAATAGGAAAATAACAATGGCTCGCCTTAATCGGAAAAGATTCACGCTGACATCTCTTTCTTTATTTCTTGGTTTAATCTCATTTAGCACCGTAGGGGGTGCTCAACAATCATTAGTTCAAAAACAAGTGCCCGCTACACTCGCTGGGCATGCTGTTTTATCCGTGGATGCGACAGTTCCTACACCGAAAGATGCCCCTTCGGATATGCAAAAAAGTGGTAAATACACCACTGGAACGCGTGTTGATACGCTGGGTAAAGTGGAAGGCAAATCAGATGGTCGTCCAACAGGTAAATTTATTCCTATTAACGGGCAGCCGTTACAAGGACACTCGGGTATTAAGCGCATGGAAGATGGCACTTATTGGGTGTTAACGGACAATGGTTTTGGTAACAAAATGAATTCACCGGATTCTATGTTGTATTTAACCCAATATGATATTGATTTTAAAAGTGGAAAAGTAAACCCGCTGAAAACTGTCTTTTTCCATGATCCGGATAAAATCATTCCATTTCATATTATTAATGAAAGCAGCCAGCAGCGCTATTTGACGGGCAGTGATTTTGATCCTGAAAGTTTCCAATTTGCGAGTGGTGCTTTGTGGGTTGGGGATGAGTTTGGACCATACCTGATTAAAATGGATCTAGAAGGCAAGGTTTTAGCGCTTTTTGAAACACAAGTTGAAGGCAAAAAAGTGGTTTCACCGGACCATTACACGTTAACAACGCCGGGTAAACCGACAGAGAAAGTCACGTTCCAAGTTAATCGTTCAAAAGGTTTTGAGGGGATGGCATCATCACCAGATGGCACTAAATTGTACCCCATGTTGGAAGGGGCTTTGTGGCAAGAAGCTAAGCAAGATTATGAAAACGTGAATGGCAAAAAAGCGGCGCGTATTCTGGAATTTGACGTGAGACAGCAAGACTGGACGGGGCGCAGTTGGTTATATGTTTTTGAAGATAACCAAAATGCTATCGGTGATTTTAATCTGATTGATGATACTCATGGCTTGATCATCGAGCGTGATAATGGTGAAGGCACTGCAGATAAAGGGTGCCCAGAAAACGCAACAAATAAAGAAAATTGCTTTAGCAATTTAGCGAAATTTAAACGCGTTTATCGCATTGAGTTTTCAGATAAAAATGTCGGTGGCGCAGTCGATAAGCAAGCTTATATTGATTTGATGAACATCCAAGATTCTAATCAATTAGCCAAGAAACCATTGAATAATGGCGTGTTTACTTTCCCATTCTTTACGATTGAAAACGTGGATATTGTTGATGGCGAACACATTATTGTCGGGAATGACAATAACTATCCATTCTCTTCTAGCCGTGAGCCTAATCAAGCTGATGATAATGAATTTATCCTGCTGAAAGTACCTGAATTATTAAAGTAATTTGTAGTCGGTCATGCCAGTAAGAAGTTGAATATGTACATGGATCCTTGTTTTTCCCTTGGTTCAATAATTTGCTCGGGTTGCCCCGAGCTTTTTTCTTTTTAGAGATTAATCTTTTTGCACTGCTAAAGCAGGTGGCTTCATCATTAAAGTGAAAAATAGAATCACAATGACAGGGGCTGCAATGGTTAAGAAGGCGGGGGTAAAACTGCCGGTGATATCTTTAATAGCGCCGGCAATAAACGGTGCTAAACAAGCGATAGTCGAGATTAAATTGACGACAGAGAATAACTCTAAGTAAGGACCGCGACCAAAATAATTGGAGAGTAATACGCTGGAGGCTAAGAAGGTCATTCCATAGCCAACACCAACGCAAATCACGAATAAAATCAGCCAGAACCATGACGTGGAAATACTCAGTGCGATAACGCCCAGTACCATGATAATCAAACTACCAATCAGTAAGCGTTTAGGTTCTAACCATTCCCCAGCGGCACCACCGAGAAAGCGAGAAAAAGCGTTCACAAATGCCATGGTACTAAGCAGTGAAACGGCGACCGTCATGCCAAATCCGCGTTCTTCAATGTGCGCGACCGCAAAACTGTTTACCGTAATTCCGCACCATAGAAAAGAAGTATACGTTGCGGCGATTAAATAGAATTGCCAAGTGCGTAGGGCACGGCGCACGGTCCAAACTTCTGCTGTACGGTAAATCGGTTTACTTGAGCTACTAACTTGTTTTTGCATCACTTTTTTGGCGTGTTCTTGCTCTTTTTTGCCTTCTCTGAGCGCCAAGATAGTGATGAGTGTGACAATACTAAGATAAACGGCACAGAGTACCCAATGCATACGCCAAGAGCCTAATTGGTTCGAGGCATAAAAATAGATCCACGGACCGGCTACGCCACCTAGCCCGCCAATCGTGAAGTACAAGCCGAATGCGAGAGACTGTTTTTCAAACAGGCGAGAGAGAACATAGGTTCCAGGAACAGTGGCGAGTAACGTAAATCCGATACCAATCAACGCTGTCCCTAAGAAATAGGTGCTGATGGTTTCCGTTGAATAGAGATTGTAAAAGCCAGAGCAGAAAACAAGCATGCCGAGCAGCAATGTGAGTCGAACGCCCACTTTACGGATCAATAATGAAGGGAGAAAACTTGCCAAGCCACAGGTTAAACCGAGTAAAGTAAAGCCGAAGCCTGCCTCAGTCCAGCTCCATTTTAATTCGCCGATCATACTTGGTAACACGACACCTAATGAGGTAAATGTCGTCGCGGTCGCGAGGAAGTAAACTAGCCCGAGGAGAACGAGAATTGACCATTGGTATAACGGACTAAATGGTGAGGCATGTGTTTCTGGCATATGGGCTCCAGTGGTGCCCTAACAAGCGAATCATAATGGAATCATCATGATGCAAAAAGGATAGGGCGAAAATAGCAAATGCCCGAAATATCACTTTCGGGCACGAATAGCGCTATTTTCCCTATTTTTGGCGAGAGTACCAGCCTAATTTTGTTTTTGCCCACTCAATGCCACTTTTATACTCATTTGGCAGCATTGGGATCAAATTATCGAGGGTATTTTCGAGCTGATGGACATCGCTATGAGTCAGATTTAAGTGACCCACTTTACGTACAGGGCGCACTTCTTTCTCATACCAATGTAAATGGACTAAAGGCAGATTTAACCATTCTTGGTTAACATCAGTGCCAATTAAATTGACCATCACAGCAGGGCTGAAAACTTCTGGCGTCGGCATCGGAAGATTCAGAATCGCGCGTAAATGGAGCTCGAATTGGCTGATTGAGGCCCCATTTTGAGTCCAGTGCCCACTATTATGAACGCGAGGGGCAATTTCATTGATCAGCAGCTTATCGCCAACCACAAAACACTCCATTGCCATCACACCGACATAGCCGAGCTCATCCATGACGGAGCTGAGCATCGCTTGTGCTTGTTGTTGCTGGACAGGATTCGCATTTGGGAACGCAACGCTGGTGCGTAAAATACCTTCTTGGTGAAGGTTATGAGTGATGGGATAGAAAACCGATTGACCGGATTGGCTGCGGGCACCAATCACGGAGACTTCAGCATCAAATGGGATCCCTTGCTCGACGATGCATTCCCCATAAATTTCTGCGGGAAGATTTAACTCATCACCAGGGCGAACACGCCATTGGCCACGACCGTCGTAGCCACCCGTTCTGCGTTTTACGATCAAAAAATCACCCAGAGTGGCAAATAATTCTGTCCATTGGTCTGGAGATTCTAATAGCGCCCAAGGTGCTGTCGATAAATTTAATGTATCGAATAGGCTTTTTTGTGGGAATCGGTCCGCTAAGCGAGGAAAAATATCTCGGTTAATAAACGCATTATGGCGAGCTAGCTCCTTAGTTAAAGGTGTTTCAGGCCAACGTTCAATTTCAGCGGTGATCACACTTTGTTGGTAAGGAACGGCTTCAGGTTCCGCATCTAGTCCTACAGGGAAAACTGAAATTCCCAGCGGTTCCCCTGCTTGGCGCAGCATTCTGCCTAATTGACCATTACCAAGGACACAAACCGGTTTCATTACGCTTCCCTCGGATCTGGGTTATTTAATACGTCGTTGGTTTGTGCTTCACGCCATGCGGATAAGCGATTGAATAGCGCATACTCATGAGTGGCTAAAATTTGTGCAGCTAGCAGTGCGGCGTTAGCGGCACCGGCTTTACCAATAGCAAGGGTGCCAACAGGAATGCCTTTTGGCATCTGCACAATAGAATACAGGCTATCAACACCACTTAATGCGGCACTTTGTACCGGCACGCCAAGGACA
The DNA here is from genome assembly GCF_028479485.1 of Providencia sp. PROV209. Classification (NCBI taxonomy): domain Bacteria; kingdom Pseudomonadati; phylum Pseudomonadota; class Gammaproteobacteria; order Enterobacterales; family Morganellaceae; genus Providencia; species Providencia sp. PROV209. The sequence goes on from NZ_JAMPNR010000008.1 coordinate 77,080, forward strand.
GGAACCAGTGTTTTTGCAGCTAACATGCCGGGTAAATGGGCAGCACCGCCAGCTCCTGCGATAATGACATCAAAACCGTTTGCTTTGGCATTTTCAGCAAAGGAGAACAGTTTATCTGGTGTGCGGTGTGCAGAAACGATTTCAACATGGAAAGGCAGTTGCAGCTCTGTCAGTACATCAGCAGCATGTTGCATCGTTGTCCAATCACTTTTAGAACCCATAACAATGGCGATTTTTGCCGCAGATTGAGCAGGAACTTGGGCAGTCATGTGGTGTGATCCCTGTATTGAAAAATGTCACCCTAAGGGTGGAAATGTGAATTGTCCCGATCATATCACGGTAATCGAGCAAGGAAAACGTTTGCGTGACTATAAAATAAGCAAACGATTAGGCTCAAGTGCAAGAATTCACCCGGCATCTTTAACAAGGAACGAAAACTAAAAAGGAAAGAAAATAAGCTCAATACCGTTTTCATTAATTACAAAAGCGGAACCTTCGCTGTGCCATGCACCTAATACCCCCCTAAAATGGAGATGGCCCTCTAGGTTGATTTCATGAATTGCAGGGCGATGAGTGTGACCGTGGATCATCCATTGCGCTTGATGGCGGTTTAATGCATCAATGACGGCGAGGGAATTCACATCCATAATCGCTTCGGATTTCATGCTACTGGCATATTGGCTATTACGGCGCATTTTTTGTGCGATACGGCGACGAATACATAAAGGTAAAGTGAGAAAAAGGCGTTGGATCCAAGGGGTATGAACTTTTTTACGGTAATTTTGATAAGCCGCATCATCGGTGCATAGCGTATCACCATGCATAATCAAAATACGTTGACCATAAAGTTCAAGCAGCGTTTCTTGGGAGAGGATGGTCATGCCGCACTGTTTAGCATAACGTTGACCCACTAAGAAATCGCGATTTCCGTGAATGAAATAGCAAGGAATACCACGTTCACTTAGCTGTCTTAGTGCTTGAGCTACTTGTTGGTGTAAGGGCGTTTCATCATCATCACCAATCCAATAATTAAAGAAATCGCCTAGAATATACAGGCTGTCGGCATGGATGGCTTGCTGTTCGATAAAATGCAGAAAACCGGCGGTGATCGCCGGTTCATCTTCACTTAAATGCAAATCTGCAATGATATAAGTGGACATAAATTCAGGGATTACTCGCTGACAGTCACTTTTTCAATCACAACGTCTTCGCGAGGTACGTCTTGGTGGAAACCACTGCGACCGGTCGAAACGCCTTTGATTTTGTCAACAACGTCCATACCTTCAACGACTTCAGCAAATACGCAGTAACCCCAACCATCTGGGCGCTCTGAACGGAAGTTTAAGAAGTCATTGTCAGCAACGTTGATGAAGAATTGTGCTGTTGCTGAGTGTGGATCGTTAGTACGAGCCATTGCTAATGTGCCACGGCTGTTTTTCAGTCCGTTATTAGCTTCGTTTTTGATAGGCGCTTTAGTGTCTTTTTGGTTCATGCCAGGCTCAAAACCACCACCTTGGATCATGAAGCCGTTAATAACACGGTGGAAAATGGTATTATTGTAGAAACCTTCGCGGCAGTAAGTTAGAAAGTTTTCAACAGTTACTGGTGCTTTGTCTACGAAAGTTTTGATAACGATGTCACCGTGATTGGTATGAAATGTAACCATAATAGCTATCCTGAATAATTGTTTTTTGTGCGCTAACTTGCGAAAGCGTTAAGATCAGCAAGTTTATATCACAGATAAAACCTGACTTGAAGCAACAGTGTATTTGCAAAATAGGTTAATCCATAACAGTGACCTATAAATAAGGCGATAAAGTCAAGTGTTAACCTTGCTTTCTTCGGGTGATCGCGATTCAATACCGTGCTATTTTCGTAGGTTGAATCTGGATATTTTATCCTCAACATCGCGATAATCTGATGTATGATAGATATACACGTACTAATAAAATGGAAATAAAAAGATGCTACAGATTTTCAATACACTAAGTCGTCAAAAAGAAGAATTTAAACCCATCCATGCTGGAAAGATTGGGATGTACGTGTGTGGCATCACCATTTACGATTTGTGTCATATTGGTCACGGTCGTACCTTTGTGGCTTTCGATGCAATTAGCCGCTATTTACGCTATTTAGGCTATGACCTGAATTATGTGCGCAACGTGACGGATATTGATGACAAAATCATTAAACGTGCCGCTGAAAATAATGAAAGCGTGGAAGAGTTAACGACGCGCATGTTAGCGGAAATGCATAAAGATTTTGATGCATTAAATATACTACGTCCAGACAGCGAACCGCGTGCCACTCGCCATATTCATGAAATTATTGAGCTAACTGAAAGCTTGATTGAACGTGGTCATGCCTACGTCGCTGATAATGGCGATGTGATGTTTGAAGTCAAAACTGACCCAAGCTACGGCTTATTATCTCGTCAAGACTTAGACCAGCTCCAAGCGGGCGCCCGTGTTGAAGTGGCGGATGTGAAACGTAATCCAATGGATTTCGTTTTATGGAAAATGTCAAAAGAAGGCGAGCCAAGCTGGGAGTCTCCTTGGGGCTTAGGTCGCCCTGGCTGGCATATTGAATGTTCGGCCATGAACAGCAAAACGCTGGGTAACCATTTTGATATTCACGGTGGCGGTTCCGATTTAATGTTCCCACACCATGAAAATGAAATTGCTCAGTCTACCTGCGCTCACGATGGTCCGTATGTGAACTATTGGATGCACTCCGGCATGGTCATGGTTGATAGAGAGAAAATGTCTAAATCTCTCAATAATTTCTTTACTATCCGTGATGTATTGGAATATTACGATGCGGAAACCGTACGTTATTTCTTACTTTCTGGTCATTATCGTAGCCAGCTGAACTATACCGAAGAGAACTTAAAGCAAGCTCGCACGGCATTAGAGCGCCTATATACCGCATTGCGCGGTACAGATAAATCAGCGACACCTGCTGGTGGTGAAATATACAAAAGTCGTTTCTGCGAAGCGATGAATGATGATTTCAATACACCTGAAGCCTATTCAGCTCTGTTTGATATGGCGCGTGAATTGAACCGCCTGAAAACAGAAAATATGGACGCCGCAAACGGTATGGCAGCGCAATTACGTGAGCTGGCGAAAGTGCTGGGGCTGTTAGAACAAGACCCAGAAACTTTCTTACAAGGTGGGGCACAAAGCGAAGACGATGCCGAAGTGGCAAAAATCGAAGCACTGATTAAACAGCGTAACGACGCGCGTCAAAGCAAAGATTGGGCGCTGGCGGATCAGGCACGTGATGCGCTGACGGCGATGGGGATTGTGTTGGAAGATTCATCAGCTGGCACTACGTGGCGTCGCAAGTAATATTCGTCATATTTCGCGTTGTTGGCGTCACTC
>NZ_JAMPNR010000009.1:0-18476 GCF_028479485.1 Providencia sp. PROV209
TTTATGTATGCTCCTAGGGATTGGCGCCTTGCTACAATTCGAATAATTTAGAGAATTCAGGTTAATCAGGCTAACAAATAAGAATAAAACCCACTAAAAATGATCTGTTTTTGGTGGGTTTTTTTCATGAATTCAACCGCTAAATGTGCAAGCGAGGTAAGGGGAAGGAATGAATACTGTTCAATGAATCGAGTTGTATTCTTTTAATGACATAGTAAGGATAATTATGTTCCCGATAACGTCAACTCGCCCTGCAATGATACAAGCAGTTGCGACTCCATCGACTTCCGTAGCAGTCAATCACCCAGTTTTGACTGAGCTTAATGCGGTCAAAAACACGCCACAAACTAGCTCGGTTGTGGTAAATCCTAAAGTCTCATTGAATAAGCGCCCTAAATTAAAACTGAATATATCTCTTGTTCCCAAACAGTCTGAATTTGATAAATTGAAAGAAAAAACACAGTTATCGATAAATGAAAAAAACATTGAATATGACACTCAAGATAGAGGACAACGGTATCCGAATATTGGGAGTGCGAAGCAAACGCAGATATCGATTTTAAATAAGGCCTATCAACGAATTTTATTATCGGCAAATCGGTTACAGATCAAAGGCGATAATCTTGCGATACGCTGCCAGTATCCTAAAAACGAAACTCAAGCGATTGAAAACCATTTGACCATGTTGATGGAAAATAAAGCGCCATTGCTGGTTGTGTTATCTTCAAAAAGTGAACTTAATATTTCGTTTGGAGCAGAACAGAGGCTACCTGCCTATTTTATGGGTTCAAAACAATATGGTGATATTGAAGTAACCTCATTGAGGTTGCGGGTAAATTATCGGGTAGATAAAAATGTCGATCAAAAAGATAAGATGCCGCTAATGTTTAGCCAATATAAATTGGAGATTAAAGGGCGGGGTCGAGCCCATAATTTGCCCGTTATTCATATTATTAATTGGGATGATGGAAAAACGATCACAACGAGCGAATTGAAAAAATTGAGTCGCATGGTGGATATACTGACCCATGGCAGTTTGATTAAATTAAAAAAATATCAGGGTGTAGATATTGAAGGGAGGAATAAACCTCTTCCAGTTATTCATTGTAAAGCAGGGATAGGGCGCACAGGTGTTTTAGCCGCGGCGATGCAATTAACAAAAAAAGATAATAGATTGACCGTGGATGACATTGTGGTTGGACTCAGGACATCAGGGAATATGGATATGGTACAGACAGAGGCTCAATACAATACTCTGGTTGATTTGCAGAAATACCTGAAATAATACTCTGAAGTGCTTTCTCAGATAGGGGGAGGTAAGCTGATATTTTTCAGCTTACCTAGGCTAACTATTCTTGAATTTGAATTTGTTCGCTTCCCATGGAAACAATTTTTCCTGCGACAATTTTGCAGCGTTTACGCGTTTCAACAACGCCATCAACTTGCACTAAGCCATCAGCAATCATTGCTTTTGCCATTGCGCCACTTTCAGCCCAACCTTCAATTTTTAATAGGTCGCATAGCTCAATGTGGGGATGACCATCAAGATGAAAAATATCCATTGTGACTCCAAATTACATTAAATATCGTGGTACTCTTCGCACGCCTGTAACGTGTTTTGGATCAGAGTTGCCACGGTCATAGGTCCAACACCACCCGGTACTGGTGTGATCCATGCAGCGCGTTTTGACGCCTCATCAAAATCAACATCACCGGTCACCTTGCCATTTTCTAAGCGGTTAATACCCACATCAATAACAATAGCGCCTGGTTTGATCCACTCACCCGGAATAAAATTAGGTTTACCGACAGCGACAACGAGCAAATCTGCATTGCGGACATGCTGTTCGAGATCTTTAGTGAAGCGGTGGGTAACGGTGGTGGTACAGCCTGCTAATAATAATTCAAGGCTCATTGGACGACCAACAATATTTGATGCGCCAATGATAACGGCATTTAAACCGTAAGTATTAATATCATAACGCTCAAGTAGGGTCACAATCCCTCTTGGTGTGCATGGGCGTAAGCGAGGCGCTCGTTGACATAAACGACCTACGTTATATGGATGGAAGCCGTCTACGTCTTTGTCAGGGTGAATTCGCTCAATCACTTTAACGTTATCAATACCCGCTGGGAGTGGTAATTGAACTAAAATACCATCAATGTCAGTGTCTTGGTTTAAGTCATCGATAAGTTTGAGAAGCTCGGCTTCAGTGGTCGTGTCTGGTAAATCATAAGAGCGAGATAGAAAGCCAACTTCTTCGCAGGCACGTCGCTTGCTGCCAACGTAAATTTGAGACGCAGGGTTAGCGCCTACCAGAATCACGGCAAGACCCGGTGCTCGTTTACCATTGGCAATACGAGTTTGTACTTTTTGAGCAACTTCCTGTCTAATTGCTTGCGCAATCGTTTTCCCATCAATAATTTTTGCTAACATCTGTAACTTAATCCATATATGAGACGCGGGGGATGGCTCTATTTTGTCAGAACTTGTTCGTAATGTCAGGTCTATCTGTTATATAAAGTAACCATATCGTTATTTTAGTAGTGAAAACCCATTGACTCGGCGCTCAGCAACCGTATAATTCAACGCCATCAGCCAGATAGGCTGTCTGCGCACATAATGCGCCCTTAGCTCAGTTGGATAGAGCAACGGCCTTCTAAGCCGTAGGTCACAGGTTCGAATCCTGTAGGGCGTACCATTTCGAAGTCAATGGACATCAACCGATGTCTTTTTTTATGCCTAAAATTCAGTGAATTAGCTGATTTTAACCTTTCTTCGTTCAACTGACGTCTACCTATATCAACTTACATCAAGTAATATTTGTTGGTATATGTGTTGGTACATACAGGTTCAATGAATTCTTATACCAACACAAACTCATGGGAGTTCCTATATGGCACTAACAGATGTGAAGGTAAGAACGGCAAAGCCTGCCGATAAAGGATACAAACTCACTGACGGTGAAGGGATGCACCTTTATGTGCATTCTAATGGTTCTAAATACTGGCGGTTACAATATCGATTCGATGGAAAACAAAAAACATTAGCACTTGGCGTCTACCCTGAAATTTCTTTAGCGGATGCAAGACAGCGTAGAGATGAAGCAAAACGTCAAATCGCTAACAACATTGATCCTTCAGAACAGAAAAAGCTTGAGAAGATAGAACGTAAATCAGCGGTTAATAATACATTTCAAGCTGTAACCCTTGAATGGCACGAATATAAAAAGCCAAACTGGTCTAAAGGTTATGCTGAAGATTTGATGGAGTCATTTGAAAATGACATTTTTCCTGATCTAGGTAAAAGGCCAATTGCTGAAATTAAGCCACTAGAAGTACTCAGTACGCTGCGTAAACTTGAAAAAAGAGGAGTGTTAGACAAGTTACGTAAGATCCGCCAAGCATGTAACCAAGTCTTCAGATATGCGATTGTAACGGGCAAAGCAGAATACAACCCTGCTTCTGAACTTGCTAGCGCATTAACACCTCCTAAAGCACAGCATTACCCTCATTTACTTGCTAATGAATTACCTGAGTTTCTTAATGCATTAAATCATTATTCAGGTAGCCCAATTACTCGGCTAGCAACTAAAATTCTGATGTTAACAGGCGTGAGAACTATTGAGCTACGTTTAGCAGAATGGGGGGAGTTTGATTTCGAACGCTGTATTTGGGAGATCCCAAAAGAAAGAATGAAAATGCGCCGCCCACATCTTGTTCCATTATCGACTCAAGTCATCACTGCATTACGTGAAGTTCAAGCTATTACCGGACGTTATAAACTGGTATTCCCCGGTAGAAATGACATTACCAAGCCAATGAGCGAAGCAAGTGTTAATCAGGTTCTTAAACGTATTGGTTATCATGGAAAAGCAACTGGACATGGTTTTAGGCACACAATGAGTACTATCTTGCATGAGAAGGGATTTAATACGGCATGGATTGAGCTTCAACTCGCTCATGTTGATAAGAATACGATCCGTGGTACGTATAACCATGCTCAGTACCTAGAAAACAGAAGAGAGATGATCCAGTGGTATGCGGATTATATTGATGAGTTGGAGTGTGGGGTAGGGAATGTGGTGAGTGTGAGTTTTAAGTGATAAATAGCCATCTTTATCTTTAGATGTAAAGATGGCTATTTTAATGGGGGTAATTATTGTTTTATATCTATTGTTTGGAATTCTGGGGTTGCATGAGAGCTAAGTCAGAAAAATATCATTAGCTTTAATAAAATAGAATTTTTCAATAATGGGTAATCCCCCGAAAACTAGGTGTGTTCATAAGTGGAATTTTCTCGTAATCTGAACTAGGGAGATTTCTATGAATAAAGCATGTTTTACTGACAACTAGATCATGCCCACCCTGAAACAAGCGGAGGCAGCTATGCCAGTGGCGGAGCTGCGTCGTTAGCACGGCACGAGTAATGCTTGTTTAAAAAATGCTGTTATTGTTGGTTGCTCCGGATTACTGGTAGTCAGCATAACCGAGAATTTGGTCTGTGCTTTTTGTATCTGCGTAACGTAAAAGGCTTTAAACTCAGTACAAAAGAGTGTACCAGATTTACTATGGGCTGGCTCTGAGCATGAGGATTAAACCGAAAAAACGCCTGAAATGGGATAAGCCCGAACCGTTGACGGAGCCTGAAAGCTGTAACGAATGTTGGTCGATGAACTTCATGTATGACCAACGGTCGGATGGCCGTCCAGTCCGTTTACTGAATGTTATTGATGATTTTAATCGTGAGGCACTGGCTTGATGTGAATTTTTCTCTGTCTGCAAACCAGCAGCAATATAACGTTATAGCGGGCTTGGATATACCCGTAAAATATAGCCGTCATGGGTAGCACTGTAGTATACCATGCTTCGTTACATACAACCGAGTAAACTGCAGCAGAATGTGATATAACAGGGCAGTACATTACGGCTGGACAGCACCTGTTTAACTCACTTGGCGAGCTGTAGGACTATGCAACGCGCTGGCAATGGTTTTATAATCACGAAAGCCCAATATGGCGTTAAATGGCTAGACACCAATGCAGAATATACACGTATGAATTGATACTACTTGTCACTTTGGTTAAAAATGGGGGATTACCTAACTTTTCAATAGTCATATAGTTTACATGACATTGAGATACCCCCTCATTAAAACTTACTATCTTATTCATATGGTGTAGGTTTTATCATTCATTATTTCACCACAATAACCAACATCCTTGTTGATTATTATATAATTTGAACTGAATATTTTTATTTGAAATTATTCATGTCCATTTCTTTATAGAATATATCTATTGTTTCACTGATTGCAGCGAATATGCTGTTATTATCTCGACTATTCATAGATGACCAGACAGAACCATCATCTCCCCAATTATTAGGAACTCTATTTCGTCCTTGTGGATCGAGATCCCACGACCACCAAGTGTAATACTTACTAAATTTACCATTAAGATGAGCGAAGATACTATTCATCATCGTCCTTATTTTAAGGTTTTTATTTTCATCAGGATCGGTACCACTCAAACCAAAATATAAACTATTATAATTTTTTTGTTCAAATTCCCAACGTAAACTATACATATCTCTATTGTCTAAAGGAATATAGAAAGAATAGTATTTATTTGATGCGTTGTTATTTGAAATCTCAATTTTTATGTCTTTGTGTTTAGATCTCAAATCATAGATTAATGATGAAAATAGTATCTGTCTTATTTCATCTATTTTGTTGTGAATCATAAATGCCGATTTAATAGAATCGTCATTCTTCAAAATTAGTTTAGAGAGTTCGATATCATCATCCATAACAACCTCATAATTTATTGACCGATTAATATACTTAACAAGTGATTCGACGAATAACTTAACATTTCCAGATCGTATATATAAAGCACAATGCATCAACCAATCAACAACCGCATGCCACGATATTGTTAATATGTTATCACTTATATCCTCACAAGTTTCTGCGGGCAGTGTATATTCACTGGGATCACTGTTACATAAGTAAATTAATTTCCATTGTTTCCCTGTTTTACTCAAACATTGAGCATAATCGAGTAATTGATTTTTTTGATCTGCAGCCCATGGTTTATTTTCAATACCGATGATCCCTTCAGGGGAGGTGATCAGTAGATCTATTCTACGACCATTCGCAAGGGTAACTTCATAATCTACCCTAGTTTCATAATGACAATTTTCGATAGAAATTGGACTTTCATGCTTATATATCGCTATCAATGAAAGAAAGTTTTTTAAAAATAGTGTTGATTGACCGTGTGTTGCTTCAGCTGAAAGTAAAAAATGTAAATAACGGGAAAGAGCTAACTCATCATTATTCAACCAGTCGATAAGGCTAAAATCCGGAGCAAGTTCAGCTTGGTATTTTGATTTAGCTCGCACTATAATTTCGTTCCATTGAGTAACTTGGTCCAGCAATACAGCTATATTTTTCTCTTTATCTTTCATAAGGATCACGCAACTAATAAAAATAATGAAATAACTCTCCCTGAATATAATCTACATTCCAATAAATCCAAATAGTCCCCATACCGAAAAAAGAACTACAGGAATCTTTACTATTTATATCTGCAATAGATCTGCAGGTCCTAAGTAAGTAAGGTCGATCCGTGTGACGTCTTGAGCCACTTGTGCACGGAGTAGCCCACTTCTAGTGGGATTGAGCGCTGCCGATATAGAACCAAGTGGTTTACCATCGGCAGCTAAAACACTTGCTTGCCCCATTCCATGATAAATTTGTACCGGCGTACCCGGCGGCGGCGGAACACCGAACCAAGTTACGTTTGTCCAGTATCTACGTTCTTCCCACGTATTATTTTCTATCGGGCTAAAACATTGCACAAAATCAGTCCATATCGTTTTGGTTTCAGCCGTTGGCCAATCTGGTTGTACACTCAACCCTACAACAATTTCAGAATTGAGCCATTGTCGAAGCTCATGATTGTTATGAAAAGTGGCACCAGTATCGGTTACAACCTTGATCGCAGCAAGCCTTGAGTTGAAACCGGCTTGAATAAGTATCGAAGCAGAACGATTGAGCGTACCAGTTTCGACGGAGAGCACAGCTTGGCCTAGTTCATAGTCATCTAGTTGCAAACCTAATTCTCCTACCACATCATTGTTCGCCACGGCACGAACTCGGATTGCCTCCATAGCCCAAGGTAAACGATATACCAGCCCCCCCTCGATAAACCGTAACATATCCGATTCCTGCCCGGTGGCTATACCAGTTAAAGGTTGTCCGAGGAGCCAAGCTCGCAGAATATCTCGCCAGCTATCGGGAAAGATGTCTGGCTTAAAGGGATGAAAAGTAAAAACTTGTTCTGCTAGGGCTGTTATTGTGGCAATCGCCACCTCAACATCATTATGAAGAATTGCGTTATTAGCTTCGAGTAAAAGCAGATTAACGTTCACTGCAATAGCGTCTAACGCATGACCAGTTTCAAGCCCCACTCCAGCCAGGAAGTAACCTCGCCGAAGTACGGCTGTTGAATTACTCCATATAAATTTACTACGGGAGACTAACCCTGCTTTGAGGACTTGCTGCTGCTGTTCGTTATAACGAAGTAGACGGCGCTGCCAAAGGGAGGATTGAAGAATGGTATCTAGAGTATCCTCAATAGCTTCATCGGGGACATCATTTTCCCCAATAAGACTAAGGATCGCCGTATCAAGTGTTGCAACATGTTGCTCCCAATCAGTACGAGCGCGCTCCTGTTCTTCAGATTTTTCGTTTTCGACCTCTGGGAATATCCAAGCAGAAGCATTGTTGGTTACATATTCAGTGAGCTCATTGATACCACCACCTATGCGGGCGTGCATACGCAATAAAAGTGTTGAAACTAATAGTATCAATCCACTCTCCATTTGCCGTGCTCCGAGATCGGTGATGAGAGCTTCCCACTGACTTTGCCGTCGCGCGATTTTGTCGAATATAGGAAAGAGAACAATGCCTTCAACATCGACATACGCCCTACCAGCACGCCCAATAACATTTTTAAATTCAGAGACTTCAATAACTTCACCATTACGATGAAGAGAATGCATGACAATAGCTGTGGCTGATAGGTTAAGCCCCTGTGCTAGCGTCGGCGATGAAATAGTCACTTTAAGTACATTATCACGTAAGAGCCGCTCAACCTCTTTACGGTAGGCTGTAGGGAGGGCACCATGATGTAAAGCCACCCCCAAACGAAGACATTTGAGAATAGTGCTATTCGCTCCCAGCCATTCCTCACCAAGCGTGATGGCTGTATTCAGGACGATAGGATCAACATCCAACAGAGAACATATAGCTCCCCGCTCATGAAGATCAACAATTACTTCCGCGTAAGGTTCTACACTTCGACGTTGCGGGCAGAAAATAAGGACTGTTTGTCCATCCTCAATTAATCTCCAGGCAGTTGCCAAACAGAGTTCACGTTGGTTATCGGGAAAAATACGCTTCCGACGCCTCTTGGGATAAACCCAGTTTGGCGGTACTGTACCAGAGATAAACCGCTGTACCCAAGGACGTTCATCTCCAACACGGAGATTTAGTCGCCCAGTAGGAGAAGTCCAAACCACTTCACCGAACCTCAAACGTGTAGGACGCCAATCCTTTTTAACCACCTCACCTGGTTGATCACGACGTAGCCATGCTGCGAAATCGTTAAGTTGATCGCCATCAGGTAAGATGGCCGATAGGCAGACAATCCGTCGCTCATGAGCATCCGCTCGTCGGAGAAGGCGCTGAATTTGTACTTCGTACCGAACCTCGCGCTCATTAAGGCCGATCATATGTCCTTCGTCGAAGATAAGTAGACCGACGTCATTAAGTAGTGTTGGATCGTTGCGCAACGCGAAATCGAGTTTCTCTGGTGTTGCTACCACTATATCCCGCTTCCTGATTGCGTCCTCGTCGAATCTGCTGACACCGATACTGCCGTAAAGTGCCGAGATCGACTTACCTAATGGGCCGAATGACCTCAATAACATGGCCTCCGTTTGCGCTGATAGAGCACGCAGAGGTGTGATGAATACGACTCGCTTACCACCTGCTAGGCAACGTAATATGCACAGTTCAGCAATACGTGTTTTACCAGCACTTGTAGGCAGGGATACGACCAAGTCATCAGATTGGTTAACAGCACGGGCCGCAGCTTCTATTTGCGACGGCCAAAGGTCAATCTCAGCTTTATGGCGACACTGAAGCAGTGCAATGAACAATTCTCTAAGCTTGGTCCACTCAGGTGTTTCCCCATCCTCTGACAGAAGTGGTAGTTTCTCGTGAAAAGTAGTCGACCAGAGATCTGACATGAGGTGAATTGCGATAATATGCACCCACCATTGTGGCAACATGTTCAACTCGCCACAAATTGTGAGACTCTTCCTGAGTATTGTAATTGCTTGATGGAGTAATGGCCTCTCACCGCGTTCTATGGCTAGGAGAAAAAGTGATGTTGCTGCCATAAAGGCATCAGTCAGTGCCGTATCAAGACCATCAAAAAGAAAGTCGTTGCCAGATCCAGTAAAATTTTTGCCGCTGTTAATCTCGTCGAGACTGGCTTGAATAGCAGTGGTAATGTACTCATCACTACCTTCATCGTTGGCACGATAATTAAGCACGCTGGTACGGAGCGTACTAAAATCTCTCTGTATCAATCGAGCAATGACCCGCTCTATCGGTGAGAAATTATCATCGTTTTTGACAATAGTTAGCAGAGAGTAAGCACGAGCAGAGAGATGTGCAAGATGGTAACTCGCAGCGGCCATGACAAAGTGAAAGTCACGATCAACATCTTCTCTATTGCCCTTTGCAATAACAGCCTCAAGAGCTGTAGCTGCTTGTTCAAAAGCGATGCGCGCCTTTGAAGCATCACCGCCCAATTCACGAAGCCGAAGGCCAAGCCCGATCAGTGCATAAGCATAGGAATGGAGCTCGTGGCTGAGTTGAGCTGAGAATTCAGGAGCATCAGGCGGCAATACACCATCACGCCAAATAATTGCTCTGGCCTGTCCACGAGCGATAAGACGTCCGCGAAATCCCGCTGTTGACGCCTCATTAATATCTGCAATTATGTCTTCAGGTGTTATTGGCATTTGTAATCACCTGCTCATAGATAGCGCCGATAAAATCAGCATGACCTTCAACTCGCAGGCCAACACCAATTTGATTAAATAAACCAGGGTAAGCTCGAAGCGAGGCTGTCAGCATAGTCACAGGTGAATTACCAGAGAAAGTGAAAAGAAGGTGCCGGACACTAGCCGCAGGAATGCCGTATTTAAGCAAAGTGTCATCAATTGCGTCAGCCAAAGAGACATTACCTAGTTCGAGTAGACGTGCCGAAATAAATGAGAGCGCGTGTCCGGAGGGAAGTCCTCCATCTTTGTCTAAATTCGCTCGGGCTTCTGCTACAACTTGTGTTGTTAAAGTCGCTCGGCTTTTGGCCTCAGTTTTTAAAAAGTTTAAACGATGTGTTTGCGGATCTTGAAAAATGCCAATCACATCTTCACCACGCATCGCCATGTTGCGATGATCTTTCCAGCGTAACCGTTTTATCGGAACGTGATAGCCACCGCTTTGGGAATCGATCCATTCAGTAGCAAAGATTTCACCAAGATCTCCCGAACGAATATTCTTTGTTGTAGGAAGCTTGCCCTCTATTAACGCTGCAGCAGCTGGTTTTCCTAAGCGTCGAAGTGCTCGAGCTACGTGTTCTTCAGATGCGTAGTGTGCTGGAATAGCTGCAGCTGCGGCTTGAATACCAACAGCGAGGTTTGCCGCACGGCCGCTCATCACACGGAGAAAGTGTTGCCCAACAGGATTATCAACCGAGTCGCACCAATCATTGAATTGCACCACGCTTTTCACCTCCAAACGTCAATCCCAACTAGCTAATTTAATTAAAGTAGCTGTCGGTTACCTTTAAAATGTATCCGCTTAGGCGATTAAAAAAATACCTACCTATATAAGCAACATGTCACATCTGCTATGTAAACCAACTGGTATCAATTGAAGATGTTGGACCGATGAACCTTTTTAAAACGCATTACCGTCACTATGGCTCCGGATGCTCTTCTAAACTGATTGTGATGCTATTAGGGGACAACGAAAAATCGAAATAAAGAAATTCCCAGTTTGCAATAGCCACATCTTCCACGCATTCTCTGCAAATTCGAAAACTAGAATGGCGAATTATTGTGAGTATCATAACCCGAACTTTTTCAATTAACGTTGATCCCATGACGCTTCAACAACGCAACAAAGAAAGCTTTTATTTTGGATGGAGCATCTTTCCCCTGAAACTCGGTACCACTAAAACGATAGACGTCGTAACCTGCTAGTTTCAACTCACGGTCACCAGCGACCAATTGAGCGTACTTACGCGTGTTTGCCCGCTGCATATCATCCGAGTAATGTTGAATTCCATCGACTTCTATTACCACCCTACCGCCAGCAGGCAGCAGCATGAGAAAATCCATCCGATGATTAAGCAAAGCCAGGGCTCCTCGTTCGGAAACTGTCTTCGGGTCCCAATGTAGCCAAACCTCCGGTAACAGCGCTGGTAAGTCGTGAATTGCCGGACCAAAACTGCGAAAGTATGATTCAAATAACATCTGCTGAGGCGGTGATGAAAGAGGTAAACTCTGTTGTAAACGTCGATAGAGAGTCTTTTTTGCACATGTGAAATCATCTTCCTGCTTTAGCTCTGCCCACCACGACTGGAGCTCACGCCAGCGCAATCCATCACTACTTAAGGGCTTGTCGTAAACCAGTACATCATCTGGGCTAGAAAGTATCTCGATATCATTCTCTATCGAGTCGCTAAGCCGAATATCAGGTTTGCTGAAGGATGCAAAAATAATGTTCTTAGGACTGCCCCTAGCAGCCCGTAAGAGTACAAGGCCAAAGACTGGATAGCCTCCTAGATCGGACACATGACGCATTTCAGAACCACATATTCTCAACACCACATTTATAGCCGTAACTAAGGTAAACTGCGCCTCAGCATCTATCTGCACGTCAGAGGAGACTAATCCCTCAAGCCACCGTCGAAAACGCGGTTCGGAGAGATCGAATACCTGCAATTTCTCAAATAACCACTCGACGTCGGCGTCCTCAGGATTTCGTACAAAATGCTGGTAGATTTCTGCCAGAATGCCCGTCTCGGTCCCCAATAAAAGTGCGCTTAAATCATCGGGAATTATAAAAATTTCTTGTAGCAAAAGCTTAAAGTGCTCCCAGTGGCGAAAGAGCTCAAATGGTTGCAAAGCTCGTGCCAACTCTCGACGATACCGCTTAGGTATCTCGATTTTAGGTTCGTCGCTCCATAGTAGCTCTTGGGTCTGATTACGTGTCACTATGTTGAGAATTCGTCGATCCAATAGTGTCTGCGCAAGCTTAGGAAGGTCGGAGTCATTAAGCGCATCGAAAGATGCAAGCATTCGTTCACGCTTTGAGCCACCTTTCTCGGGTATGGGTAGACCAAGACCACGGCAGAACTCGGGGATTTTGGTGTCCACACAATGATCCTTCAAATTCCCCACCACAGGCCGTAGCAACTCTTTCAAAGCCAAAATATTCATACAACCATCTCACGTCGCCATCTTCTAAAATAAAGAGAGTTTTCTATCTGACGTTAGCGAATAATCTCCTACTTCTATACGCTAAAGAATCCACACTCTATTTAAACAAACTTATATTCAAGTACACCTTCAACTATCTGTGTTAAATAATAGCTCCCTTGAAGGGAACCCAGTCCGGATTGTGTGATCTGAGTGATCGTCAAACCAACCAAAATCACTAACAGGACTGAGTGATAGCAATAATAGCACCACACCTACAAGTTGACCGCATGCTGATGTTGCATCGAGGACGTAGTATCGGAGATGTTTCTCGTTTACTTTACTGTGTGCGTTTTTTGTTTGCTCTAGTAGTACGCCATTGTTTGCATAGTGTACTGCTACATCATCGTAGTATTCGAGAGAAACACATGCATCATCAGGAGCACTCAGTGAGTGGTAGCATAACCGAACTGGCTGGAGAGCAAACCCTAAATATTGGCCTGCGGTACTTGATTTTGATTGGGATGTTTTTCCTTCATGCATGTGTACATCCTTGTTTTTATCGAAACGAAAAGCTTATAAATATTAACAATATTGATGATTGAATGAAAATTATTCAAGTGGTATTACATACAGTATCTATTATTGGGTATCACGTTGTGATGGGAGTTAGTAGTTATCATCATTGATTCTTATCTTCTCTATTGACTAGTACAAAAAGGAATTAATTGTTCAAATAAAAAAACATATTCGATTTGACGGATGTATCTTTTAGGTATAATTTAAAGAAAAGACTGAAGAGGTGCACATGGAACCATTACAACTGTTTAAAATTTTAGGTGATCAAACAAGGCTCGATATCGTGTTGCTTTTGAAAGCATCTGGTGAGCTATGTGTCTGTGATATTTACACGGCCTTAAATTTATCGCAACCAAAGACATCTCGACATCTAGCAATGCTTAGAGAGTCGGGTCTTTTGCTCGATTCAAAGCATGGTAAATGGGTTCATTATCGATTATCTCCGGCATTACTACCGTGGGTGAAAAGTATCATTGATGTCACCTATGTCACAGAGAAAAATAGAGTTTCAGATTTGCTTAAGAGTCTAGAGACAAAAGAGTCTGCGAGTAATTGTTCCGCATAAAATTTTTTAAATTAACATATATGAAAAATCATATATAAGGTTGAGGTATGAAAAAACTAGAAGTCTTTGACCCAGCGTTATGTTGTAGCACAGGTGTTTGTGGAACAGAAGTCGATCAAGCATTGGTAGACTTCGCAACAGATGCGGATTGGTTAAAAAAACAAGGGGCAAATATAAGGCGTTTTAATTTAGCACAAGAGCCAATGGCGTTCGTTAACAACACAAAAGCAAAAACATTTTTGGAAACCGCAGGTACCGAGTCACTTCCACTATTGATTCTGGATGGTGAGATTGTGCTGACTGGTCGATACCCAAAACGACATGAGCTAGCCAGATGGTTTGGTATTCGCCTGAATATTGAAAAAGCCGAAATTGTTAAATCGTGTTGTGGTAATGGTAAAACGTGTTGTTAACAGGAGCAATAAAATGAAATTTTTAGATAACACACCTAATTATTTATTTTTTACTGGAAAAGGTGGTGTGGGTAAAACCTCTATTTCCTGTGCGACCGCAATTAAGTTGGCTGAAAAAGGGAAAAAAGTCTTACTGGTGAGCACTGATCCAGCTTCTAATGTTGGGCAAGTATTCTCTCAATCGATAGGCAACAATATTAAGCCAATAACATTGGTTCCAAATCTATTTGCTATTGAAATAGACCCTCAAGCCGCAGCCGAAGAATATCGAAACAAAATTATTAATCCAATCAAAGAAAGTTTACCTGAAGCGGTAATTCAAAGTATTACGGAACAGCTATCAGGTGCCTGTACAACAGAGATTGCAGCTTTCGATGAATTTACTGGATTGTTAACTAATACCGAAATTACGGGGCAATTTGACCATATCATTTTTGATACCGCACCAACGGGGCATACCATCCGTTTATTACAACTCCCGGGTGCGTGGAGTGATTTTATTAGTGACAATCCTGATGGTGCGTCATGTTTAGGGCCAATGTCTGGTCTTGATAAACAACGTGAGCAGTACAGCATGGCGGTGGAAGCGTTGAGTGATAAATCACTAACAAGGTTAGTATTAGTTGCACGACCTCAATCAGCGGCATTGAGAGAGGTTGCGAGGACCTATAGCGAGTTGTCATCTCTGGGTATCAAAAATCAGCAATTGATTGTCAATGGTGTTTTCCCTGAAACGGCGGTGACTGAAAATGATAAGTTATCCCATGCGCTCTACTCTCGTGAACAAGCGGCATTAGCATCTATGCCTGAAGCACTACGCTCGTTACCTGTCGATATTCTTTCTTTACAAAATATCAATATGGTGGGTGTCGATGCACTGAAGCAGTTGTTATCGAATGAGATGCCACAAATTCCAACTATTGCCCCGACAAAACAACCTATTTCTTTACCTACCTTGTCAGAACTGGTTGGCGAAATATCTCAGCAACAACATGGGCTGATTATGTTAATGGGTAAAGGTGGTGTAGGGAAAACAACGATTGCGGCCTCAATCGCAGTTAAATTGGCAGAAAAAGGGCTTGATGTACATCTGACCACATCTGATCCAGCAGCGCATATTGAATCAACCCTCGATGGTGTTTTACCCAACCTTCAAGTTAGCCGAATTGACCCTATCGCTGAAACTGAGCGTTATCGTCATTATGTCTTAGAAAGCAGAGGGAAAGATTTAGATGCGGAGGGGCGAGCATTACTTGAGGAAGATTTACGCTCTCCATGCACAGAAGAAATTGCGGTATTTCAGGCTTTTTCTCGCATCATTAGAGACGCGGGTAAACGCTTTGTTGTCATGGATACTGCACCAACTGGGCATACATTATTACTTCTGGATGCAACAGGGGCATACCATAAAGAAATTGCTAAAAAAATGGGTGAAAAAGGCCACTATTTAACGCCGATGATGCAATTACAAGATCCTGAACGCACCAAAGTTATTATTACGACTCTCGCTGAAACAACGCCTGTGCTTGAGGCGGAAAATTTGCAAAATGATTTAATACGGGCAGACATACATCCGTGGGCGTGGGTGATCAATAACAGTTTATCTATCACGGAAACAACATCACCATTGTTACTTTCAAGAGCAGAACAGGAAGTCGCTCAGATTGAAAAGGTGACATCAACATTGGCAAAACGTGTTGCTATCGTTCCTTTGCTTGAAACAGAGCCTGTGGGGATATCTGTATTAAGTCAGCTCGCAGAATAAGTTTTATTTTCTAAAAATAAAGGGTGCGGAAAAGCACCTTTTAAATGAGGTTGTTATGTTTATTGCCGCTTTAATTTTTATTTTAACGATCACCTTTGTTATTTGGCAGCCTAAAGGACTGGGTATTGGCTGGAGTGCAACGGCAGGGGCCGTTTTAGCCCTTATTTTTGGTGTCATTAGCTTTCAAGATATTCCTATAGTTTGGAATATTGTGTGGAATGCCACGGCGACATTTGTTGCCGTCATTATCATTAGCCTACTTTTAGATGAAAGTGGCTTTTTTGAATGGGCTGCATTACATGTTGCCAAGTGGGGAGGGGGGAAAGGCAAACTGTTATTCAGTTATATCGTGTTACTTGGTGCAACGGTTGCGGCCTTATTTGCCAACGATGGTGCGGCATTGATATTAACGCCCATTGTGATTGCGATGTTATTGGCACTTGGTTTCAACAAAGGCACGACATTAGCATTTGTCATGGCTGCTGGGTTCATTGCAGATACGGCAAGTTTGCCGCTGATCGTTTCGAACCTCGTGAATATCGTTTCTGCGGACTTCTTTAATATTGGATTTACTGAATATGCATCGATTATGGTGCCAGTGGATATTGCAGCAATTATTGCAACATTAGCGATGCTGCATTGGTTTTTCCGCAAAGATATTCCTAAACAATATGATGTTACCAAACTGAGTGAACCAACTTTAGCCATTAGGGACATAACAACGTTTAAAGCTGGTTGGCTGGTATTGGTACTGCTACTAATTGGTTTCTTTGTCTTAGAACCATTAGGTATTCCAGTGAGTGCTATTGCGGCTATTGGCGCCTTAATTCTTTGGGTGATTGCAGCCAGAGGCCATACGATTAATACCAAAAAAGTGTTACGTGGTGCACCGTGGCAAATCGTCATTTTTTCCCTAGGTATGTATTTGGTTGTTTATGGCTTAAGGAATGCAGGGTTAACCCATTATCTTTCTGAAACGCTCAATTACCTTGCGGATAAAGGGTTATGGGTAGCAACTCTAGGCACTGGATTTATCACTGCATTTTTATCCTCAATAATGAATAACATGCCAACGGTATTAATTGGTGCGCTATCGATTGAAGGGAGTGATGCGACAGGGTTAATCCAACAAGCAATGGTTTATGCCAATGTGATTGGCGCCGATTTGGGGCCTAAAATCACACCAATAGGGAGTTTGGCGACATTGTTGTGGCTGCATGTTTTATCACAAAAGAATATGACCATTACATGGGGATATTATTTCAAAACAGGGATTATCATGACGATCCCGGTGCTCATAGTCACACTTGTTGCGCTAGTGCTTCGACTTTCACTGTTAAATTAAAGGTAACCCAATGAATGAGATCACAATCTACCATAACCCTAATTGCGGTACTTCGCGCAATACCCTAGCCATGATCCGTAATAGTGGGGTTGAGCCAACGATTATTTACTATCTAGAAACGCCACCGACTAAGGATGTGTTAGTACAACTTATCGCCGATATGAAAATCACAGCGAGAGAGCTATTACGAAAAAATGTTGAACCTTATGAACAATTAAATTTAGAACAAGATTGCTATACAGATAACCAACTCATTGATTTTATGTTGCAGTACCCGATACTGATTAATAGGCCGATTGTAGTCACTTCGCTAGGCGTAAAGTTGTGTAGGCCTTCAGAGGTAGTGTTAGATATATTGCCTAATCAGCAACAAAGTGAATTTATCAAGGAAGATGGTCAAATAGTGATTGGTAGTCACGATGTAAAAAATGCAAATATAGAGTCTGATAAGCATAAACCTTAAAAAATTAATGGGATTGAGTGTTGTTAGTAACTTCAACACTCTGTCTGTATTTATGCCGTCAATTAAATGAATATGTTGTTGTGAATAGTACATAATCATCCATGCACCTCGTCAGTCCCCAGTTATCCATCTGCCTGCCAATTATCCATTCCACCAGCTGTTCTTCAGTTTTCATCTTCAAGGCATTCAGCCAATTATCTAAAGGAAAATCTAGCACCAAATCATACCCTCCAGCATCAGATGGTATCTTAGCAGGTGGCTATCGACGATGAAGTATCCATATCAGTTTGAACAGATAACGGCTCAGGAAGCGTTGCTCGGTGTATTAATCGGTACAGGTATATGGGGGTGATAGTTGGTATGTTATTCGTTTCCGGAAAGTGTATATTTGTCAACATCAGCTGGTAACTATTCTTGATATAGGGATGGGCATTCCGTGATTGACAGTAAGTTTGGTAAGTCCATTTAGTCAGAGTTGGTAAAGGCGTAGTAATGTCTCATGAAGAGCATGATGTTTTTTCATTGTTGAATTTCCAGTATGATTTAAATGTTGGTGTTGCTAACGAAGAAGAGGGTAGTGATATGATGGTTAAGCTCTGGACTCGGTAATACGCTCCTGTAGCCAATTCTCTACTTCGCTCTTTAACCAGCGAGAGCTACGCCCTAATTTTATCGGTTTAGGAAACTCTCCATCTTGGATCAATTTATAAAACCACTTGTCTGTTAGTCCCGTTAAACGGGTAATAAATTTCATATCAACGAATTGGTCATTT
>NZ_JAMPNR010000010.1:0-4373 GCF_028479485.1 Providencia sp. PROV209
CTGGTTTAATTCAAATATCGTATTTTCATTGTAGGTTTCATTATTATCTAGCCAAATAACGGCGTTATCTGGGATATGAACTAAATAACGTTCATCAGGATAGTTCACCCCTATAGCACTACACCATGCCTGCTGTATTAATGTATAGAGTGTTCCTTCAGTTTTGATGAAATCACCTAGACTCCAATAAACATCTTTATTTAATAGCAAAAGTATATGGTAATGTTTTTTGTTATTTATCTCACCAAACTCCCTGACCCATACATAAAATAATAAGCATGAATGATTGCGTTTCCATGCTTTGTTTTTACGTTTTAGATCCGCATTTATTTTGGCTTTTAACGATTCAATAAATCGGGTTATGGCATTGGAGTCATCTGAGTGAAGTGTATTTGATGAAGGAAAACGTAAGTCAACTCTAATAGCGGTAACTCTATTATAGGTTAAGAGTGATTTACGGATGGTGTAGTTTATCTTTTGAGTGTAATGCTCATTGTAGGTGTAACTAGACATGATTGATACCTTTAGTTGGTTTTATTTCATATCTAGAATGGGTGTTGTTAAAAATAGGAATTCATCATTTAGCTGAGATGATAAATATATGGATGAGTGAGTCAGTGACAGGGTAATGTTTAATATTTTAGGTGTGGGTATGATGCTGGTTATCTTTATAAAAATAATACTATACCAACACCGTATGGCTCTTCTATATCTCATCATCAATGACAGTGACAGAGCGTTTTTGAACAAAGATGAACTGCTCCTTTTTCCGGTGGATTTACTCTGATATTAGTTTATCTAAAGACTCATCTTTACTCTAAGGGGAATTTGTATGGATATAGTGATTTTTGGCACATAAATACTAGTTTTTATGTTGTATGATGAAACTTAAAATGCTACGTAAAATACAACGTAAAGGTATGCGAAAAATACTACGTGGAGAGAGTGTATGGTAAATATAGATGTAAATGATAATTATTTTGAATGCAGGCAATATTATGCTGTTCTATTCTGTATGCTTTCAGAGAAAACACTGTCACTTAATGAGCTTTATAAAATGACATCCGAAGCAAAGAATAAGAATGTGAGTACATTATTTAGTGAGTTAAATCAGCATGTAGGGTGTAGACTTAAAAATTTTGATTATTATCTAAGAACGATAGAGAAAAAAATTATCCCAATAGAGAAATTATCTTTTTTAAAGAATGAAAGAATAGCATTTATTATCTTGAACTTTCTCATGAAGTCGTATAATAAACACCGTATAGAAAATGATTACCAATCAATTATGGCTGGCGTGTATAATTACTCACCGTTGAATTTGATTCCTATCATGGGTAGGGATATCCCTTTTCATTATATTATTTGTTTTTTGGACTTTGTGGTTTTATTTGTAAACCCTAAAGATTTTAATGAGACAATCTTTTACATGAAAGATAAAGGTTTATCTGTTTATAAAGAATACCCAGAGCCTTTTTCATTTTTACCCAGAAGGAATGAAGCATTAAAATGGATAGCTGAGAGAATGGTCCGTGCGAATATTGCTGCTGATGATGATGTTAACTTTCTTATTGAAAATCAGAAATGGAAAATAATTGTTTCCTGTTTTGATTACTGGGCCATCACATCAAGCGTAGAAACGGTCAAACTTTTTCTATCTCAAACAAAAAAAGCTTGGAGCCAAAAGAAATATCGTGATGGCGTTAAAGATAAGGCGGTACTGAATACGTATATTTCAAAGCCATCAATGCTGAAATTAAAAAAAATAGCCAAAAATCATAATAAAAATATTAACGAAATTATAGAGGCGATGATTGATCAAATTAATCTACCACGAGATCCCATTGAAGAACTCATACTGTTAATTGAAAAGAAAAATTAAAATAATTTCAAATATATATTATTACCTTGAATAATGATAAATTTATTTTCAAGGAAGTAATATGAACCAATATCCTGAATTAGGAAGGGTTATTTCAGCCTTTCCTGCTTCATTTAAAAATCTGTTTTTCAACCAACTCAACCACCTAATCAACTACTCACCCACCATCGGTCTGATGGGTAAAACTGGAGCCGGAAAATCCAGTCTCATCAATGCACTGTTCCAATCCTCACTATCGCCTGTGAGTGATGTTTCCGGCTGCACTCGGCAAGCTCAGCGCTTCAGTATGACAATGAGCAACCATACACTCACCTTTATTGATTTACCCGGTGTGGGGGAAAGCCTTGAGAGAGATAGAGAATACCACCAGCTCTATCGTAACTTATTGCCAGAACTGGATTTAATCATCTGGGTACTCAAGGCGGATGATAGGGCATGGTCTTCTGATGAACAATGCTATCGTTTTCTCACTGAGCAATGTGGTTATCAACCGAAGCGCTTTCTATTTGTGTTGAACCAAGCCGACAAAATAGAGCCGTGTCGCCAGTGGGATGAACACAACCACCAGCCATCCCCCGAACAAACGGCTAACTTAGAATTAAAGCAGCAAGCCGTGATAGCAGCATTTAAACCGCATCATCCGGTGATGACGATTTCTGCGGTAGAAGGCTTTCAACTCACTGAATTAGCAGAGCAATTAATACAGGCGTTACCAGTGCAAGCCAGTAGCGGGGTAGCTAGGCAACTGAACAACACTTACCGCACTCAATCCGTGGAAAACTCTGCACGTAATGATTTTGGGCAATGTGTCAGTGATATCGTCGATACTCTGATAGACATCCTTCCCCTACCTGTCTTGATAAAAAGCACTATTGGTACAGTCAAAAACAGCATCATTTCCGTTGCTAAATCCCTGTGGAGCCTGTTCTTTTAGCTTCTTAAATTAACGCAACATTGATGACATCTAGCGCCACTCCTTAACGGGATTGGCGCTTTTTTATTTCTTTTTATTGGAGTATCAATTTATGAATAACACAGTTGAATCCGCTATCACAATGGAATTAGTCCCTGATGAACAACGCCTTGATTTTTGGTTCAACCATTTTGGTGCAGTAAAAGGTTGGGCCACCTTTGAAGTGGTGATCTTCACCACGATGGGCCAATTCTGCGATGAATATCATGGCGGTTATTGGGAGTACGGTACGCTCAGTAATGGTGGTGCTTTTATTTACCCCGATCTCAACGCAGACACTTTAACGCTATTCAACATGCACAACGGCAATGAAGCCACTGTGAGCCAAGAGGTGGCAGGCATTGCAGTATGTCTTATCCTGTACAGCATCTGGTCATTCCAAACAGAAAGCGAAGTGATGTGTGACCGCTTTTATCAGCTGCGTGACTACGCTTCACAACATCCCGAATCCGCTGCTATTTTCCACTTAATTGATTAATCAGGAGACTATCATGAGTTTATTAGCTTCGCGTTTTGGCTCTGCTAACAGTATTCGTCGTGAACGCCCACTGACCATCGAAGAATTATTCCGTACTGTACCGAGCGTATTTTCTGAAGAAAAGCACGATTCTCGCAGTGAACGCTATACCTACATCCCGACCATTACCTTGTTAGATAGCCTGCAAAAAGAAGGCTTCTATCCGTTCTTTGCTTGCCAGACTCGGGTACGTGATGTCAGCCGCCGAGAGCATACAAAGCACATGTTGAGGCTGCGGCGACATGACCAAATCACGGGTGTACAAGTCCCTGAAATTATTTTGTTGAATAGCCATGATGGTTCGAGCAGTTATCAGATGTTGCCGGGTCTTTTTAGAGCCGTGTGTTCTAACGGTTTGGTGTGCGGTGATGTATTGGGTGAAGTGCGTGTACCCCATAAAGGGGATGTAGTGGGTAAAGTAATTGAAGGGGCGTATGAAGTACTCGATACGTTTGAGCAGGTCGCTGAAAAACGTGAACAAATGCAATCTCTCATGTTATCCCCACCAGCCCAGCAAGCCTTTGCTGAAGCGGCTTTGACCTACCGCTTTGGTGAAGAGTTCCAGCCCGTCACACGAGAGCAAGTTCTACAGCCTCGACGCTTTGAAGATAAAAAAGAAGACCTCTGGACAGTGTACCAACGTCTACAAGAAAACCTGATTAAAGGAGGATTATCAGGCAGAACCGCAAAAGGTAAACGCGCTCGTACTCGTTCGGTGAATGGGATTGATGGCGATATCAAACTCAACAAAGCCCTGTGGGTGATGGCGGATACCTTATTTAACCAACTCGCCCCTCGCCAGCCCAACTAATTTTCCCGCCCTGACAGGTTGTGTCGTTACGCGTTGCTTTCTTATCGTTTAAATAAACAGCATAACATTATTTATCAATAAATTACTTATAGTCATTTTTCACTAAAAAGCCCAATGAGAATTTTTCCCAACAGACATAACCTGTCAATCCCCTAAGTTAAACTCCCTTACTTCTTAATTTCCTAACGTC
>NZ_JAMPNR010000011.1:0-156246 GCF_028479485.1 Providencia sp. PROV209
CCCATCAATACACTAAAAGCTTATCGAGACAAAGATGTTCTTACCTTTGTGAAACAGATTGGGATGACTCGGTTGTTTCCGGGGCTAGATAGCCGCTTACTAGGGTTACTGTTAACCCAGCAGCCCCATGCGCCTTGTTTGATTTGGCATCATGCCCATAAGATTTCGGCTTTGCATGCTGAACATTTCTATCAATTGGTGTATGCCATTACCAGTAAGCAATCTATTAGCCTACTTACGCCTGAACGTCGTTTTAATCCGCTACAACCCTATCAACTTATTTACCGTGAAGGCCAGTGGTATTTATTGGCGGAATACCACCAGCAAGTACATGTCTTGTTGTTAGATGATATCCAGCAAGTTCAACTACTTAATAGCCACTTCACACCGAAACACGCAGTGATGCAACTGTCACAACAGAACAGTTTTATCGCGGCCTTACCGCATTTTAGATTGATATCACAAGTAATTACCTCTCTTCCATCACACAAAGAAAGGAGCCGAGCATGAGGTTATTAACCCCACTAACATCGTATCCCACACATTGCCCTCACTGTTCTTCTGAGCAAGACATCATTGCATGGGGTACGGGCTGGATGTGCCGCGATTGCAATTTTGAATGGGTAACACCGATTCAAAATCAAAAGCCTATCTCCGGTGAGATTAAGGAGTGGCTGCAATTTCACGGTAAAGAAACATTCAATCATTCATGAACTGGCCACTTATTACGCCACACCAGAGAAAACTGAGCAGCCATTAAGCTGTGCTTGTCTTGCGTCAATATTGACGTATCTAATAATATTGAAAGGAATTTTAAATGAAAAAATATTTAGCTCTTATTACATCTGCATCATTATGTCTTATCGCTTCACAAGCCTTTGCCGCCAGCAAGCCGCCTAAAGATACAATTTGGGAATACAAAGGTGACGGCGGTAAAACTTTATGGCAAGTTTGTGGCAGCCAAAACAGCACCTGTAAAATAGTGGGTTCAACCAAACATTATGTTGCCGTGCTGAACCGTAAATCCGCTTCGGGTTGCGCGTTCGGTGATTTTTATATCGTGGCAAGAACTGACGGTTTTTGGCAGCAGCGAGATACTGGCACGTGTAGCCCTAACGCCTACATCCAAAAAGGAACCATTAATAATGGTCAATACTCTACCGTCGATATTGGTGTTGGAGGAACGATTGTGGCTCAGTACCCTATCGGTTATTGGAGCCAGAAGAAAGAGTTTTCGGGTAAAAATCGTCCTCGTTGGAAAGAAAAAGATAGAACGCAAGGCGGGTTACAAACCGATATGAAAGCCTATGAAGCTATCCAAAATAAAAAATATTAAGTTTGCTTGGGCACCGTCATGTGCCCTTTAATACCAT
This sequence comes from Providencia sp. PROV209, assembly GCF_028479485.1. Taxonomy (NCBI): domain Bacteria; kingdom Pseudomonadati; phylum Pseudomonadota; class Gammaproteobacteria; order Enterobacterales; family Morganellaceae; genus Providencia; species Providencia sp. PROV209. The sequence goes on from NZ_JAMPNR010000011.1 coordinate 1,374, forward strand.
TCATAGTTAGGATGTCATCACGTTTGATAGGAATTATTTATGAATAAAATCAATTTATTGGTTACAGCAAGTATGTTGACATTGAGTACGTTCGCAATGGCAGAAGAACAGCGCTACGCAAGTATTACACATACGAGCTCAAACTTTATTAATCAAGGTTATTGTGGTTACTCATTTACCCTTGATAATGGCGGTAGCCATATGGTGTTAGACCACGCTGAATTTGGTGCCCTTGAGCTAACGCTACGAATGAAAGATAGGCAAGGAAAGGTACTAGGTGATGCAGTGTTGGTAGTTGATCCGTTTGGTGATACCAGTGCATCTCGAGCCACATTTACTGGGTTAGAAATCCCTTGCGAGGATATTGCGGAGTTTCAAGTGGTTAAAGCGGTAGAAGATCAAAATGGACGTAAGGTTGAATTGCCGCTATCGATCTTTCAGGCGAATAATCCAGAGCTAGCAAAGATGTCGGTTGCAGGGAAGTAGAAAAGCTTCGGTATTATGATAGAAAAATAATTGTTGGTATATTTGTTGGTATAAAATTTATCGAACACGATATTTTCATTATAAAACAATATGAGTTTACTCGTGTTCGAATCCTGTAGGGACCATTCTCAAGATGGCGCAATCAATAGACATCAAAAGATGTCTTTTTTTATGCCTAAAATTCAGTGAATCAACTGATTTTAACCCTTCTTCGTTCAATTAATGTCTACCTATTCAACTATAAGGTAATTCGCCCGTGTTACCTAAAATTGGCTATCGATATCTTTGTTCGATGACGAATACGGCGGTTTCTGCTTAAACTCAACCATATAATTTCTAACTGTTCATTTTGTTATTTAACACTTCATTAATTGGATTATATTTTATTATTAAAGTGTCCTGTTTTTTTAATAAAGTAAGAATGTGGGTGCAATAATTATCTTTAATTAATTGATATTTAATAATTTTAATGATTTTTTTAGAATTTTCATCTGCAGCAAGTAAATTAAAAAGTATTAATGGATGATAATTCCTTATTATTACTAATCCTATTTGATATGTTATCTATGAAATAAGATTTTATTTTTGAATTATATTCATAAAAAGATAAGTCGGAATTAGTCGCTCAATATTAATCATAATGACACTGCAATAAAATAAAGTTTATTTCTTGTTACATTTAAATTTAAAAGAGTAATGAAAATGAAAGAAAAAATCGAAGATTACACTGGACCTGCAGCAGGTTGGGGGGCAGTTAAAGCTGTCGCTGAAGCTATACGCGAGCAGATGGATGTTGTACCCGACATTATTACTATGTTTGAAATGAATAAGCCTCAAGGTTTTGACTGTCCTGGTTGTGCGTGGCCAGATCCTAAACATAGTGCATCATTTGATGTTTGTGAGAATGGTGCAAAAGCGATGGCATGGGAAGCCACAGCAAAGAGAACGACACTTGAGTTTTTTGCGAAACACACAGTGAGTGAACTGTTAACGTGGGATGATTACGACTTGGAAAATGAAGGTCGTCTAACTCATCCAATGAAATATAATGCGCAAACAGATTGCTATGAAAAAATTGAATGGAACGATGCTTTTGCTCAAATAGGTCAGCGTTTATCAAGTTACTCAGATCCTAATTCTGTTGAGTTTTATACTTCAGGTCGAACGTCAAATGAAGCGGCGTTTTTATATCAGCTTTTTGCCAGAGAATATGGAACTAACAATTTTCCGGATTGCTCAAATATGTGCCATGAGCCGACAAGTGTTGGTCTCGCAGCTTCAATAGGTGTGGGTAAAGGGACGGTATTACTTGAAGATTTTGACAAGGCTGATTTAGTGATTTGTATTGGGCACAACCCAGGGACTAATCATCCTCGTATGCTCAGTTCACTTCGTGAGGTATCAAAACGGGGTGCCAAAATTATCGCAATTAATCCTTTGAAAGAAAGAGGATTAGAACGATTTACTTATCCGCAAGATCCAATTGAAATGTTGACGCTAGAGTCCACACCTCTAGCAGGATATTACTATAAAGTTAGGATCGGTGGAGATACTGCATTAATTAAAGGTGTCATTCGCACTATTATTGAGTATCACGATGCGGCGGTAGCAAAAGGTCAATCGCCTATATTAGATAATGAATTTATAAGTACCCATACCGTTGGTTTCGATAAACTTAAGCAAGATGTGTTGTCTACTTCTTGGGATGATATTTTATCTGTGAGTGGCATGACTCGCGATGAAATAGAGCAAATTGCTCAACTTTATATTGAAGCAAAAAACACCATTATTTGTTATGGCATGGGAATTACGCAGCATCAGCATGGCACTCAAAATATTCAGCAACTCATCAATCTTTTATTATTGAAAGGTAATATTGGTCGGGATGGTGCGGGAATTTGTCCATTAAGGGGGCATTCTAATGTGCAAGGCGACCGTACCGTCGGAATAACCGAAAAACCAAGCCAATCTTTTATCGATAAAATTGAGCAACGCTTTGGTTTTAAACCTCCTATCGCTTTTGGTCACGCTGCCGTGGCTAGCATGCAAGCAATCTCTGAAGGAAAAGTAAATGCATTGATCTGTATGGGGGGAAACCTTGCTGTTGCTATGCCGGATAAAGATGCGTGCTACAGTGGAATGAAAAAACTTGATATGGCTGTTCATATTGGAACCAAACTTAATCGGTCACATTTGTTGACGGCAAAGCATACATTTTTATTTCCGGTATTAGGTCGTACAGAAGTTGATATTCAAAAGTCAGGTCCACAAAGCATTACAGTTGAGGATTCTATGTCAATGGTACATGCTTCACATGGCAAACTAAAACCGGCTAGCCCATATTTAAAATCAGAATGTGCAATTGTTGCTGGTCTTGCCAAAGCAACAATCCCTAACTCAAAAGTCGAGTGGGATGATTTCATTGATGATTACGATAAAATTCGTGATGCAATGGAAGCCGTGTTACCAGGTTTTGAAGATTACAATAAAAGAATCCGAATTCCTGGCGGTTTTCATTTAACAAATGCAGCGGCTCAACGTAGGTGGTTAACGCAATCAGGTAAGGCAAACTTTATAACAACAGAAGGTGTTATTGAGGATCCGGAGTCTGCGACACATAGCGAATTAGTGTTGGCAACTATACGTAGCCATGACCAGTACAATACGACAATTTATGGAATGAATGACCGCTATCGTGGCGTTTTTGGTCAGAGAGACGTCATCTTTATCAGTGAAGCTCAGGCAAAAAAACAAAAATTATCTGCGGGTGATAGGGTCAATGTTATTGCCTTGGATAAACAGCAAAAGAGGACTAAACGTCGTTTAGATAATCTAAAAGTGGTTATCTATGATATGGCTGATCGTTGTGTTGCCACTTATTTTCCAGAAGCAAATAACTTGATAGCGCTCGATAACTTTGATCCTCAATGTGGTATTCCGGCGTATAAAAATATTCCAGTCATTTTAGAGAAGGCAAGTGTTGCATCCTAATGATTTTACATTTTAACCACCCCTATAGGGGTGGTTTATTTTTCCCTCTAAAGGCACATCAACGATTTTGTCTAAATGATGTCGATTTCCCTTCTGCTAAGCCGAACATCTTTACTGCTTTTCTTATCCAGTCATCCTCTAATGTTAGCGGCTAAATGCATACGGCATTGACGAGCCGGCTTTCCTAGGCACTTTATAAATAATCTATTCAATATTACTTAGTATTTATGCTGAACAAATACATTACGATATCTAAACTATTTTTAATGTTTATCGTGAGTGATTAGCTTAACGATTCGAGGTAAATAAACGATTAAATAAAGATATGATAATTCATGAATACGCTCACTGATGTTTTTTAGGAAAGTTTAATTATTTAAGTTATAAAATGTTTAAATTTTAATTAAATCTTATGATGAAAAACTCGAATTAAAGGTAGGAAGCCCGTGGTAATAATTATTTACATATTTATTTTTCTGTTGCTAGGAATATTCCTATATTCAGCTATAATGAATTCAGTTTTATGTTTTTCTTCGAGATTATTTAGCTTTAGCTTCCTGGGTTTGTGAAATATACCGATTTGTTTCTGTTAATGTGCTTATTTTATGTTTTTTTTGTAATCTTATACCGATTATCTTTTTTTGATTGGTTTTTATTTTTAGCTACGCGAATTAATTGTGATACAAGAGATTCTTATTTTTAAATAGTTAGTATCCTTGTTTTTATATATTGGTTCTTATTGTAAATTATTGTTTCTATTTCACATGTTTCCCGTGTTATATGGGGCTTATTTTATTTAAACAAATATCTTTAATATTTTATTTCGATAATTTAGTTTTTTTATAACTATCTGATTTTGAATGGTTAAATATTTACTCATATTTGGTTATTTATTGATTTAAATGAATTAAAAATCTTGATTGATAGCCTGTGTATATCAAACCCTACCTTTTCGATCGAAAAAAACAATTTTTAACCGCTCATCTAATTCTATAACTTAATAACAGCTGAAGAGTATTTGCCTTTATCGATAATATATAAAAATAATCAGCGAAATATGATCTAAGAGGTTTGAAATGCGAGAATCTGAACAGCTATCAAATAATATTGGCAGGATGTTAAAAGACTACCGTAGGCGTACAGGATTAACAGGAAGTGAATTGGCGAAACGTATTAATGTTAGCCAACAACAAATATCTCGTTATGAAAACGGCGTGAATAATATATCATTTGATAAGCTTATTATATTATTTAACGCACTTGAAATGAGTAGTCGAGATATCGATGTTTTTTTTGAGAAAATGAAGTATTTATTTGATTCTAGCGTCTATAAAAACTCGAAAATAGAGTGATAGCGTCTTAATCTTAAAAACAATTCAAATTTAATTAAATTACTCTTTGTAATTTAATTAAATTCGATCGTTTCAATTATGGTGTCATGAAGTCTGTATTTTTTTCTATCAAGATGTACTTAATAAATAAACATAAGGAAATATTATGAAAGTTAAATCACTAGCACTTGTTGTTATTTCAGCTTTATCTTTAGGTTCAGTTGCTGCAATGGCTGCAACCACAACCGTTAACGGCGGTCAGGTACACTTTAAAGGTGAGCTAGTGAATGCAGCGTGTGCTGTTGATGCTGGTTCTGTAGAGCAAACTGTTCGTCTGGGCCAAGTTCGTACTGCTAAATTAGCTAAATTAGGTGATACCAGTGGTTCTGTAGGTTTCAACATTCAATTAAACGACTGTGACACCACTGTTGCAACTTCTGCAAAAGTAGCATTTACCGGTGTTGCAGCAAATGCAGCTAACCCAACTGTTTTATCTGTTGCTTCTTCAGCTTCAGGTGCGGCAACTAACGTTGGTATCCAAATTTTAGATGGTCAAAGCGCACCTCTGGGTCTGGATGGCGCAACATTCAGCAGCCCTATCACGCTGAATGATGGTGCAAACGTACTACCATTCCAAGCACGTTACTTTGCACTGGGTGCAACAACTGCTGGTGTTGCTAACGCAGATGCAACCTTCGCAGTTCAATACGAGTAATCATTAAAAAGGATTAGGGATATCCCATTTGATAAGCCAAGGATGGCTTTTATTTACGAACCAAAAGGTGGAAGTTTATGAGAGAGCTGCTGGCAGTTTCACTCCTTCTGTTTTCTCCATTTTTGCAAGCTGGAAATAAATGGAAAGTCCAACTTCCTGGTGGCGGGATGCGCTTTCAAGGGGAGTTAATTGCGGAAGGCTGCACTGTTGAAACTTCAGACCGTAATTTAGTCGTGAATATGGGGCAAGTGCGCACTAATGCATTCAAGGCTCCAGGTCAAGATTCAGCACCGACTGCGTTTGATCTTCACCTCCGAGAGTGTAGCAATGCAGTTAGCGAGTATGTATCCATAACCTTCAACGGTGTGGCTAATGAAAGGAACCCAGATATTTTTTCCATCGGTGATGGACCTAACACCGCGAGAGGTGTGGGAGTAGCCATTTTTGATTCAAAAAATACCTTAATTCCGGTGAATAGTGCTCCACGTAAAGTGGCAAATCTGCGTGATGGGGATATGACATTGCATTTTGTTGCGAAGTATCGCTCGACAAGCGAGAACATCATGGGCGGAAAAGCGAATACACAAGCACTCTTCTCACTGACTTATGAATAAAAATATCGAAAAAGACAGTGACATATTTATTTAATTTTTTAGTAAAAAAAGGACAGATGTAAACATGAAAACCAGAAAAACATATAAGTTCATTACCGCCTTATTACTTTTACTCTGTTCGACCGTGTCCACTCAGGTTTATGCGGGTGTTGCATTAGGTGCAACGCGAGTGATTTATCCTGCGGATCAAAAGCAGGTTCAACTTGCCGTGACCAACAATGATGAAAAAGGCGTTTTTCTTATCCAGTCATGGGTCGAAAATGCCAATGGTCAAAAAGATAGCCAATTTGCAATTACACCGCCTCTTTTCACGATGAAAGGTGTTAAAGAAAATACACTGCGCATTATTGATGCGACCAATAACCAACTGCCGAAAGATAGAGAAACACTGTTTTGGCTGAATGTGAAAGCGATTCCAGCAATGGACAAAGCGAACATGAGCGAAAACACGTTACAGTTAGCGATTATTAGCCGCATTAAATTGTATTACCGTCCTACAGGTCTCTCTATTGCACCAGATAAAGTGGCTGAAGAATTACGTTTTAAGCGCCAAGGTAGCTCATTGGTTGTGGTTAACCCAACGCCTTATTTTGCGACTGTCACCGATTTAAAAATCGGATCAGCGAAATTGGATAACGTACTTGTTCCGCCATTTGGTGATGCGTCAGTAAATGTTCCTTCCAATGGAAATGGTGCCATTAGCTACCAAACCATTAATGATTACGGCGCACTAACGCCGAAAATGACAGGAAAAATGCAGTAAAAACGTACGTTTTTATTTCTCGAAAATAATTAAACATCATTCCAAATTGGAAAATTTGCTGAGCAACATTGTTGAGCGGAGGGAGCATGTCACATCTGGCATCTGTAAAAGGGCAATTAATTTCAAAAAAAGGATCATTTTTGGGATGCAGATTCGAGCGCCGTTTTCCTTTGGTTCCGCTGGCATTCTTGATAGGCGCATGCCTTTATCCAACATGGGCGACGGCAGAGTTGTATTTTAACCCTCGTTTCTTAGCGGATGACCCTTCGGCAGTCGCAGATTTATCTGCATTTGAACAAGGGCAAGAAGTGCCTGAAGGTACTTACCGTGTCGATGTCTATCTTAATGACGGGTATTTACTGACGCGAGATGTGCGTTTTGTTCTGGATAAAAATGATAAACAATTATCCCCTTGTTTTACCCCTGATGAGCTGGCAAAAATGGGGATCAATACGCTATCGATTCCAGAATTAACAACAAAACCGAAAGATACCTGTGAACCATTATCACCCACCGTGAAGGATTCAACGGCGAGATTTGATGTCGGTTTGCAACGATTATATATCACTGTTCCACAACTGTTTATGAAAGACAAAGCACGAGGTTTTATTCCTCCGGAGCTTTGGGATTCAGGGATCACGGCAGGAATTTTAAACTATAGCCTGACGGGAAGCAGTGCTCGTAACCAAGACGGAAAGAACAGTAGCTATAACTATTTGAATCTACAAAGTGGTTTAAACTTTGGCGCATGGCGATTACGGGATAACTCCACATGGAGCCACAGCTCAGGCACAGCAAATAGTGAAACTCGCTGGGAACATATCAATACCTATCTTGAGCGTGGTATCAATGTGATTCGTTCCCGTCTAACGATTGGTGATAGCTACACGCCTGGCGAAATTTTCGATAGCGTTAACTTCCGTGGTATTCAACTCGCTTCGGACGACAATATGTTGCCCGAAAGCCAAAAAGGATTTGCGCCAGTGATCCGTGGGATCGCCCGTGGTACAGCGGATGTCTCCATTAAGCAAAATGGTTATGAGATCTATCGCAATACGTTTCCGCCTGGACCGTTTGTGATTAATGATCTCTATGCCGCAGGGAATAGCGGCGACTTACACGTGACGATCACTGAGGCTGATGGCTCGGTACAAAGCTATACCGTACCTTACGCTTCGGTGCCGTTATTACAACGTGAAGGGCATACCCAATATGCCGTGACCGTGGGTGATTACCGTTCAGGGAGTGGTAATCAGGAGAAACCAACCTTTTTACAAACCACACTGTTGCATGGTTTGTCCTATGGCTGGACGCTGTATGGTGGAACTCAGTTAGCCAATCGTTACCAGTCATTTAACGCAGGTATCGGGAAAAATATTGGTGTTTTTGGGGCATTGTCTATCGATATTACTCATGCGAATGCCAAGTTACCGGATGACAGTAACCATCAAGGTCAGTCAATCCGTTTCTTGTATAACAAGTCAATGAGTGAAACCGGAACGATTATCCAGTTAGCAGGTTATCGGTATTCAACGAAAGGGTATTACTCATTTGCTGATACCACGTATAAGCGCATGTCAGGGTACAATCTTGCGACTCAAGATGGGGTTATCTACGTTACACCTAAGTTCAGTGACTATTACAACTTGGCGTATAACAAGCGTGAAAAAATTCAGCTGACCTTAACGCAACAATTGGGTGAGCAATCCACCATGTATGTGACGGGAAGCCATGAGACGTATTGGAATACGAACAAGGCAGATAAACAGTTACAGGTTGGTATCAACACCCTAATTCAAGGTATTAGTTGGGGCCTAAGTTATAGCTTATCTAAAAGCTCATGGCAGGAAGGTAACGACCAAATGTTGGCATTGAACGTGAATATTCCGTTTAGCCATTGGTTACGTTCAGATAGCCAATCAATTTGGCGTAATGCGAGCGCAAGTTATAACGTCTCACACGATCTAAAAGGACGAGTGAACAATACGGCAGGTATTTACGGCACATTGCTGGAAGATAATAACTTAAGTTATAGCGTTCAAGCAGGATATGCAGGGGGCGGCGATGGTAAGTCTTCGGGAACAGGGTATACCTCTTTGAACTATCGTGGAGCTTATGGAAATGCCAACGTCGGTTATAGCTATGCCGATAATATCCGCCAAGTTTATTACGGCGTAAGTGGCGGGATTTTAGCGCATGAAAACGGGCTGACATTGAGTCAACCGATGAACGATACCGTCGTGCTAGTTAAAGCGCCGGGCGCGGGACATGTCAAAGTTGAAAACCAGACGGGCGTTGAGACAGACTGGCGTGGTTATGCTGTATTGCCTTATGCCACCGAGTACCGTGAAAACCGTATTGCACTGAATACGAATACACTGGCGAATAACGTGGATCTTGATGATCCGGTCATGAATGTGGTGCCAACCCGTGGTGCTGTGGTTCGCGCTGATTTCCAACCTAAAGTTGGGATAAAAGTTCTTATGACGTTGATGAGACATGGAAAACCAGTGCCGTTTGGTTCCGTCGTCTCTTCTGATGAAAGTGGTGGTGGCAGTATTGTGGCGGAAGATGGGCAAGTTTATTTAACGGGGTTACCGCTAACGGGTCGATTAATCGCACGTTGGGGGGAAGGGGCTGATGCTCAGTGTACGGTTAATTACACACTGCCAGAAGAAAGCCAATATGAAATCCTCAGTAAGTATCGTGCCGAGTGCCAATAAGGAGCCAATTGTGTTTGATAAATCGAAAGTATTTTTTAGCTCAATACTGACCTCTTTGCTCCTGTGCACCAGTGCCTTTGCGGCGGATAGCACCATTATTATTAAAGGTAATGTGAAGGATAATACCTGTGCGGTAGCACCTGGATCGCAAAATCAAGTGGTGGATTTACTGCTCAATGCGGTGAAACAGCTGCACTCCGTAGGGGAAGTGACGCCTACTGTGCCTTTTCGTATTGAACTGACGCCATGTGGTTCGGCGGTGACTGCGGTAAAAGTTGGGTTTGTTGGTATCGCTGATTTAAATAATAAAAGCTTACTTGCTATAGAACCGGGTAGCTCGAATGCAACAGGAGCTGGGATTCAAATTTTGGACAGTGCCAAGAACCCATTAGTCCTCAATGCGGACTCCAATAACATTGTATGGACGCCATTAGTCGCAGGAAAAGCCAATACACTCAATTTTAATGCACGTTTAATGGCGTCAAAATTACCAGTCACTGCAGGACATATTCGAGCAACGGCAACGTTTACGCTCGAATTCCAGTAAATAAAGGATGCGATGATGACGTATAAATCAACGGTGACGACGGCACTACTATTGGGGTTGCTGTCTGCTTCAATCACTTCCACGCAAGCGGCTGATGTGACTGTAACTGTTAATGGCAGTGTCGTGGCAAAACCTTGCACGGTCTCAACATCGACTGCCAATGTGGAACTGGGCGATCTGTACACATTCAATTTGGTTTCCCCAGGTTCTGCATCTGAATGGCATTCGGTGTCATTAGATTTGGTCAATTGTCCGGTAGGAACATCGGTGGTAATGGCGACATTCAAAGGTGTTGCCGACACGGTGGGATACTACAAAAATCAGGGCACGGCAGGAAATATTCAGCTGCAACTTCAAGATACATCGGGCAATAATTTAAATAACGGTGCGCAAAAGCGCGTATCGGTGAGCGATGCAACGCTTTCAACTAGCTTTCCTTTACAGGTGAGGGCGATATCGGTGAAAGGTGGTGCGACACAAGGCACTATCCAAGCGGCGATTGATGTCACTTACACTTATCTGTGAGTCATTTTATGAATATAAAATATATGATTAGATTAATTTTTCTTAACTTATTTATCTATTTTGTCGGGGCTTCATCGGCATATGCGTTTACCTGTTATGACTCAACAGGAAACGTTTTAAGCTACACACAAAGCCCAGTGACCGCCAATGCGTATGTTAACTTGCAGCCAAGTGTTCAAGCTGGTCAAAACTTAGTGGTCGATTTGTCGAATTCAATATTTTGTAAGAACGATGACCCATCAGCGCGACGTGACCAAGTGAATATGATCCGTGGTTCCGCTTATGGTGGGGTATTAAATAACTTTCGAGGCTCATTACGATATTATGGCTCAAGCTATACGTTCCCTTTGACTAGCCCAACTCACCAGCAGGATTTTCAATCAGGCAATTACACTGCATGGAATACCCAATTATATTTAACCCCCATTTCTGCGGCGGGTGGTGTCGTGGTTAACCGAGGAACCCACTTTGCGACATTGGTGATGTATCAAGTTGGCTCCAACATAGTGGGGGGAGGGAACGTCAATACATCAACCTTTACATGGAATTTGTATGCTAACAATGATGTTGTCGTACCAATTGGTGGTTGTGATGTTTCTTCGCGTAATGTGGTCGTCAATTTACCGGAATATCCGGGAAGTGCTCAGCCAGTACCGTTATCTATCTATTGCGCTTCGAGCCAAAATATTTCCTATTATTTAACTGGTACAACGGATACGAGCAGCAATATTTTTGCTAATACACTGTCTGGCGCTAATGCTGCAAAAGGGGTAGGAATTCAAATGGTTCGCAATGGTAATGCTATCCCTGCAAACCAAAACGTGCAGTTAGGTCGAGTAGGAAGTTCAGCGGTGAACTTAGGGCTAAGCGCGCGATATTCTAGAACTCAAGGTCAGGTCACCGCAGGGAAAGTGCAGTCCGTGATTGGTGTGACGTTTATGTATGATTAGTAACTTAATCTAGAGAGATGAAAAGGCTCATGATGGAATATCGTGAGCCTTTTCATTATTATATTTGTTGATTAGGCATCGTTAAGATGCTTTTTTTATGCCCGCAGGAAAACGATTCATTAAAAATGAATCTTAAACAATAAAATATAAATAAATTTCAATAGTTATTAACGATAATTATTAATGGATGAAAATAGTTTGCAAACGAGATTTATTATCAATATACTTTTTTTCGACCAGTTAAAAATACTCAATAAACTAATTCAAGCATCACTTCACCTCGGAGAAGATAGCAAAATGTTGAAAAAACTGTATTTTTTGCGTAATAAAACTCGTTTAGTTACGCTGGCCTCATCGCTTATTGTTACCTGCGCACTGCCTGCCATGGCAAAAGATTCCCTAACGTTATACACCACGCGTGAGCCGGGTTTGATCCAGCCACTTTTGGATGCCTTTACCAAAGAAACAGCTATTGACGTCAACACTGTCTATGTCAAAGACGGTATGTTAGAGCGCGTTAAAGCGGAAGGTAAAAATTCGCCAGCTGACTTATTAATGACGGTGGACGCTGGGAACCTTATCGATTTAGTTGAAGCAGGTGTGACTCAGCCTGTTGAATCAAAAACATTGACTGATGCAATTCCTGCCTCATTACGTGACAAAGATAACCAATGGTTTGGCTTATCGATGCGTGCTCGTGTGCTGTATGCAGAGAAAGATTTACCGCTAAAGAGCATCACCTATGAAGATTTAGCCGATCCAAAATGGAAAGACAAAATTTGTATCCGCGCAGGTCAGCATCCTTATAATACGGCGTTAGTGGCTGCAATGATTGCCCACGATGGCGAAGCAAAAACGGAAGCTTGGTTACGCGGTGTGAAAGCTAACTTAGCACGCAAAGCGACAGGCGGTGACCGCGATGTTGCGCGTGATATTCTTGGCGGTATCTGTGATGTCGGTTTAGCTAACTCTTATTATGTGGGTCACATGAAAAATGCCAAAGAGGGCACTGACGCACGTAAATGGGGAGATGCTATCAAAGTGGTTCAGCCTACCTTTACCAATGGTGGAACACACGTCAACATCACTGGTGCAGCAGTCGCGCGTAATGCTCCACATAAAGAGCAAGCCGTTAAACTGATGGAATACCTGGTTTCTGTTCCAGCTCAACAGCTGTATGCCCAAGCAAACTATGAATACCCAATTCGTAAAGGGGTTCCATTAGATGCCACCATCAATAACGCGATCGGTGAAATCAATGTGGATACTCTCCCACTGACCGAAATTGTGAAATACCGTAAACAAGCGAGCCAGTTGGTAGATAAAGTTGGATTCGATCAATAATACTGGCTCAACCTCTGCGCGCGGCACCTTCAGGTTGTCGCGCGTTGGTTTTTCGCCATTAACACTTTCTGTGGTGGTCATTACGCTTGGCGTTCTGACCCCTTTATTGTTTTTATTGGGTCTTGCAGCAAGCTCAGGGTTAGATCATTGGGAACACTTGATGCGTTATGTGTTACCCGATGCAACTTTGAATACGGTAGTTTTGTTGCTGGGTGTCGGCGCGATGGTCATGACCATTGGTGCCGGTTGTGCATGGCTGGTGACGGCATTTGATTTTCCCGGTCGTAAGTTGTTTAGCTGGGCTCTGTTGTTACCTCTTGCAATGCCAACCTATATTGTGGCGTTTGCATGGCTAGACCTGCTACACCCTATTGGACCTATTCAAGAGTTTATCCGTAGCGTATTAGGCTATGACTCTCCACGCCAATTCCGCCTGCCTGATCTCCGTTCGATGACGGGCGCCATTTTGCTGCTGGGTTTGGTGCTTTATCCGTATGTTTACCTGACCATGCGGGCGATGTTTATGAGCCAGCCCGCCCATTTATTGGAAGCGGCGCGAACGCTTGGGCTCAGTTCTACAGGGACCTTTTTTCGCGTGGCATTGCCCATGGCGCGCCCCGCGTTAGTAGTGGGAACGAGTCTTGCTTTGCTTGAAACGCTTAATGACATCGGTGCATCGGAATTTTTGGGTGTGAATACGCTCACCGTGACGGTGTACACCACGTGGGTGACTCGCTCAGATCTACCCGCTGCGGCGCAAATCGCCTGCTCGATGTTAACCGTGATTATCTTGTTGTTAGCATTAGAATATTACGGTCGAAAAAATCAGCGTTACAGTACTGGACGGCAAATGCGTGGGATCTTGCCATCACGATTGACGGGATGGCGAGCCATATTAGCCACGTGCGTCACCGCGCTACCCGTCGTATTAGGCTTTTTAGCGCCAGCTCTTTTCTTGGGATGGGAAAGTATTAAACGCATCAGTGACAGCATGACAATTTCAAGCAGCCTGTTGCAGTCATTACAAAATTCATTATTGCTGGCGGTGGGTGTCACCGTTGTTGTGACGTTGGTGAGTATTGTTGTGGCGTGGTATGCCAGAGCGAGCGCGATTTCTGGTTCGTCTCAAGAATGGCGTCGAACCTTAATGAAAGTTGCTTCGCTGGGCTATGCGGTGCCCGGGACCGTGTTGGCGATTGGCTTATTAACTCCGGGTATGGCGCTAGATAATTTTCTTGCGGAACTATTGGATTTTCGAGGATTACCGCTGTTATCTACGGGAATTTTATTGGTTATCTGCTGCTCAATTCGATTTATGGCAATTTCCATTGGTGCGATTGATGCGGGTTTAACCCGAATTCCGCCAAGTATGGAACAAGCCTCACGGCTGCTAGGGGAAAGCGAGCTGCGAACATTCTTTCGTGTGCACCTTCCGCTATTACGTCCGGCGCTTGTTACCAGTGCGCTATTGGTATTTGCGGATGCAATGAAAGAGCTGCCGACCACATTACTTTTACGCCCTGTGAATTTTGAAACATTGGCAACTTCATTGTATGCGGAAGCGGCTCGTGGCACTTATGAGGAAGGGGCAATTGCAGCATTATTGATCGTATTGGCGGGAACATTACCTGTGATTTTATTGGCGCGTAGCCAACTCACATCGTCTCAGTCAAAGCAGTCTTCTTAATAAAAATCATTATGTTAAGGAACGTATTCGGTGTCAGATTCAACCTTAGTTCTTGATAATGTGTATGTCTCTTACGGCAATAAACATCAACGTAACCATGTACTTAATGGTTTCTCTTTGCATATTGCAGCGGGTGAGATCGGTTGTTTATTAGGGGCTTCAGGGTGTGGTAAAACCACGGCGTTGCGTGCTATTGCTGGGTTTGAACCCGTTGAAAAAGGGACTATCCATGTGGGCGGACGATGTGTTGCGGGTCCACATATTCACTTACCCCCTGAACAGCGCAATGTCGGGATGGTCTTTCAAGATTACGCATTGTTTCCACATTTAACGGCGGCGCAGAATGTGGCGTTTGGCTTAAGAAAACAACCTAAAGATCAGCAGCAAGCTCGGGTCCAGCAGCTTTTAAATCTGGTGGAACTGAGTACACTCGCTGAGCGCTACCCGCATGAAATGTCTGGCGGGCAACAACAGCGTATCGCGTTAGCGAGAGCATTAGCCCCACAGCCGGCGGTATTGTTACTGGATGAACCGCTTTCTAGCCTTGACCCTGATAGCCGGAAACGTTTAGGACAAGAAGTCCGAGATATTTTACGTGCGGCAGGGCAAACGGCATTACTGGTGACTCATAGCGAAGATGAAGCTCAGCTGATGGCGAATAAAATTTGTTACTTAAAAGAAGGGCGATTGCTCGAAGAGTAACGAAGAATCCAATGCCGCGAAGGCGGCATTGGCGAATAAACTTATTTAAAACAGGTTTGTGCCCAGCGAGCTAGACCCGCAGTTACGGAACCAAAGTCATCTCCACGCACAATTGGAATATTTGGGAGTTGTTCTTGAATTGCCTGATGTAAGATAGGTGAACGAGCACTCCCCCCTGTGACAAAAATGGCATCGGGCTGTACACCGCCTTGTGTGACCGCTTCTTTCACTAATTCAATCATTTTGGCTTTTGGTGATTCAATCGCATCAATGAGTTGGTCACGCCCAATATTCACTTCGAGCAGCTCTTTCGACAGTGCAATTCTGGCTAAGTAATTCGGTTCATCGGATAAAGCAATCTTGGCTTCTTCTGCTTTACGTACAATGCTGTAACCTAACGTTTGATGATAAACCTCAAGTAAGCGTGCGAGTAGTGCGGGTTCTTGAGCCTCTTGCTGCAAGCGAATTAAAGCATTGAGGTTCGCTCGGGAATAAAACTCTTTTTGTGCTTCAACATTGTTAATCGCAATCGGGTTCCAAAATTGCAACAGTGGCATTTTGATCCCTGACTGATACTGGCTTTCCATACCAAATAGCTGCATTAGCTGTTTTAAGGCAATGAAAATATCCAGATCGTTTCCGCCAACCCGCTGACCGCTGTGCGCCAACAACGATTGGGTTCGGTCTTGGCTACCCTGATAACTCGGTCCCATCTGGATCAGTGAGCAGTCGGTAGTTCCCCCACCAATATCCACAACGAGTATGGTTTGGTCTTGAGTGAGAGTCGCTTCATATTCCAAACCCGCAGCAACAGGCTCAAATTGAAATGCAATATTTTTAAATCCAGCACGTTTGGCGGCTTTTAATAAGATAGTTTCTGCTTGCTGGTTGGCAAGCTCGCCACCACGACCATGGAAGTTGATCGGGCGACCAATCACGGTGTCAGTTATTGTTTGTTGAGTTGAGGCTTCAGCAGTGTGTTTAATATTTGCCATCATGGCACACACTAAATCTTCAAAGAAGCTGACCTGTGTTTCGTGTAAACCCGATGCCCCTAAAAAAGATTTTGGCGATTTAACATAGTAAACATCGCGGGGATCGCTAAGGTATAGGTCCAATGCAGCTTGCCCAAAGACAATATCTTCGGGTTCTAATTCAATGCCTTCATCTTGGTTAAACGCGATAGAGCGTCGTAGGATCTGCTGCCCTACAGAATCTGAAGGGGTGATATTCAAATGGCGAAATAAATGCTCTGAAACCGATTCTCTTGTCGGTGCGCACAGGGTCGATGGAATATAAAAGTGGCTACCTTCAAGGGGGAGCAATTGTGGGGTGCCATCTTTCATGATTGCGACGGAACAGTTGGACGTTCCGTAGTCAAAGCCAATAAACATCTCGCCTCCAAAATTTAGGGTGCTTTAAAAAAAGTGGAAAACTTTATATCAACCTTGCAGGAAATGCTATTGGAACCGCATTTTATTTTTGGCGATAGAAGCGACTGCAAAGCTAACTTAGCGCAAAAATAAGGTTAATGAGATGAGATAAAATATTTGAACAGTAGAAACGGATATTCTTTTAGGATGTAACATGAGCCAAGTGAATATTGAATTAATGTCCGAAATTACGTGCCCAAAATGCGGATTTTCTAAAGTAGAAGAAATGCCAACGGATGCTTGCCAATGGTTTTATGAATGTACTCACTGTGGCGTATTATTGAAGCCATTAGAGGGAGACTGCTGTGTTTTCTGTTCTTATGGCACGGTAAAATGTCCACCTATCCAAGAGGCGAATATGAAAGGAAAACTTTCATGTTGCTACAAACAGGATAATGATAAGAATAATTAATTTCATCAGTAATAGATAATATTCAATTAAGTATAATTATCGACTTTGGCAATTTTTACGCCATAAATAATTAAATTCTTTGAGCGGAAACTCCATTTCGTCTCTGTCTAATAGCGGAATAGAAACTATATTTCTGCCGTCTTTATTCAGGTAGGTTTTTACCATAAAACGTTTATAGGTATAGCTGTTTTTTGCATCAAAAACGAGAACTTGACCACAAACATAGCCAAGCGTACCGTGATCTAATGTTTCCCTTATTATATGGTATTTAACATCTTTAAATTCGACTGTTTTAGGGAAGTTTAAAAGGTCTTCGACAGCCTTCTCTGACTTCTTAATTACATCTAAATCAGGTGTATAGTTAGTCATTACTCCTGCAAGAAACGATCCTCCTGCAATAAGAATAATCACTGAGATAGCAAGCATCTTATTCGTCATGATATTTTTTCTAAATTATAATATTTAAACTTATTATTATTTTTTATCAATCAAGGATGTAGAAAGATAATAAAGCTCAGTAAGCTTTATTTTTTATTCATTACTTTCCACTTTTTTCCATTAATTTAGCCATGTGAATGGCTTCAATAATTTGAGCACGATTGAGTCTAGGATTATTACTATCAAGTAAGTTTTGCCAGATACTAATCGCCGTTGTGTAGTTGGCATTGATAAAAGCATCTGAGGCTAATAACATCAATGCGGTCACTTCATTTTTATCTAGACTTAATGCTTTGTCTATCATTTTTTGTGTGTCATTTGTAACCACTTGCCCCGCTTGGTAATACATCACGGTTGCCATTGCTGCATAGAGTTGCGCATTTTCTCCCCGATATTTGAGTGCATAGCCATAAGCGGTTAAAGCATTATCATAGCTATTTTGGTAGAGGTAATACTCACCTAAAACGGCCCAAAGTTCACTGTTTTCAGGAGATTGGCGGATATCGTCTTGTAAGCGTATTAGCGCCTGACTCTCTTGTTTTAGAGGCGTAAATTGCTGAATAGGGTCATTTTGTCGTTGATACAGATCAAGTGTTGAATTGAATCGTGGAAATAAAAAATATCCCGCTATCATAAAGAAGATTAACATGACAAGACCGACATTACTCATCCTATTCCAACAGGGATATTGAGATAATTTTTTATTATTTATGTCTGTTAATAACTGTGTATCAGAGTGAGTCTGATTGTATCCTGTTATAAATGTAGGAACAGTATTATTTGTCTTTTTGTTATTTTTTACTGCTTTCCACAGAATAAAAATAATAACTAAGCCAGCGAATAAAGGCAGTAACCATAATAAAAGCGTGCTGGATTTTAACGGTGGGTTATATAAAACAAAGTCACCATAGCGTTCAGTCATATAGTGTTTTATTTGTGATTCGTTTTTTCCTTCTGCAACCATTTTAAATACTTGATGACGCATACTGACGGCGGTTGGCGCATTAGATTCTAATAAGTTTTGATTTTGACATTGTGGGCAGCGTAATTGTGAGGCTATGTGTAAGGATTTTTCCTGTTCTTCGCTGGAGTTAAATGCCCATGTATCTACAATTTGTGCATGCACGCTCATTGAACTGAGCAAAAGGAGCAACGTGACTATGATTTTAAGCATGTTTACGCTCCCTAAACCAGCCTATCAGTACCCCAATACACATGATAAATCCACCACCCCAAATCCACTGAATTCCTTCTTGTACATAAAAGCGCATGGCATAGCGGTCATCACCGGTTTTTTCCCCCAGAACCACATACCAAGAACGTAACCAGCCCCAGCTAATCCCAGGCTCAATCATCAGTTGCTGGCGAGCCATATACAGCCGGCGTTCCGTTATAATATCAAAGCCACTTTTTGAATTTTGGCTGACATGGATAATGGCTTTTTCCGTGGTGTAGTTAGATTCGGCAGACAATTGTAATTCTTTAAATTGAAACTGATAACCACCGACAAAGATAGATTGCCCAACGGCAATATTTTGGCTGGTTTCTGTTTTTTGTGTGGCTGAAAGGGCGAGACCAATAGCGAACAGAATAACGCCAGTGTGCGAGACAATTGCGGGGAGTTTTTGATTCAAAATAAGAAGGGAGCGTTGACGTAATGTATGGTGGCCTTGGTGTGTGATATGGCGATATCCGAATGTCGATATCACGATAAGCACGAGCATGATTAAGCCAAAAGGCAGTAAAGCCTGATTAAAATAAGGCGCACCCACTGAAATTTTACCCAGTCCCAGTAGCCCATAAATCATTGGATACAGTGTGCCAGTGAGCACAATGCCTAAAACGGCAGTAAACACGATGAGCGTGAGTAATAAATAGATTTCTCGCGATATTTTACGTTGGGTGTCACGAGGGGGAAATTTGGCTTTCCAGCCATAAATAAAAAGCGCCCCAAGGCTTAAGAAACTAAAGAGCAAAAACAGCGGAGCGGCACGCACATTATCGAGGGCAAAGGCGTGAACGGAGATTAAGATCCCTGAACGGACAATGAGCGTACCAAGCAGTGCCAAAATCAAGGTCATTATCGCCAGTAGCATACTCCAGTGGCGATAGCGTCCCGTCCGTCGAGTGAGCGATAAACTATGCAAGAGTGCCGTGGCAGAAAGCCAAGGGAGTAAAGAGGCATTCTCGACAGGATCCCAAAACCACCATCCTCCCCAGCCTAATTCACTGTATGCCCACCATGAACCAAGGATGATACCGCTAGTGAGTATACACCAACTAGGAACAGCAAAGCGCCAGCACAGTTGAGCAATGGTCTGACTTGCGTCATCAGGTTGTTTCATTGGGGGGGCGATTAATGCGGCTAATACTAACGCGGCAACCAACATGAATCCGCTGTAACCAAGATAAAGTAGGGGAGGATGTAAAATTAGTCCCCAATGTTGCAACATGGGGTTGAGGTCGCGTCCTTCGATCGCAGGAGGAAATAAGCGTTCAAATGGATTGGAATAGAACACGACAAACAGCAATAAAGCGGTGCATATGGCGGCTAAAAGGCAGAGGGTTAAAGGAAAAAATGCACTGTTTTGGCGGCGGTAGCGCCATGCAAATAAGGTACTCCAACCTGAGAAAAATAGCACCCAAAGCAATAATGAGCCTTCGTGCCCACCCCAGACGGCAGCAATTTTGATCATCAGTGGCGATAAACTATGGCTATGCTGTGCTACATAAACAACAGAAAAATCACTGAGAACAAAGCTGGCAGTTAAACATAAAAATGCGACGAGCAAACAGGCGAACTGCAAAGAGATCCACAGCACGCCCTGAGATATTTGCCTCGGGACGTGCTGGAAAACGCCAATAAACCCCAGCAGGGTGTGATAACTGGTGATACACAGCGCCAGTAGCAAACTGATAAACCCGATTTCGGGGAGGAAAAGTTCCAAGTATCACCTTTATTTAGCTTGGTTATGCGACGGTCAATTGCCCTGCGTATAGCACAAAGAAACGCAGGAAAAATACGCCAATTAAGCTAGCGCCACTGACCACGAAAACCCGAAAGGCTTGGCTGCCTTTTTGTTGCCATTTCTTTAAGGCTAGAGGAATTATAAAGCCAATTCCCACAACACCCAGCCAGAACCACCACGTCCAAAAACCGCCACCTAACGCGGCGACTAATGAGCGTAGTTTACCGTCATCGCCTAATGCCAGCCCGACGAAGAATGCCGCTAGTAAAAATATTTCTAACCATACTACAAAACTTTCTACGCGATGCAAAAAGGCCGTTTCTGGGTTATGGATATTTTGACGGTAGCACAGGGCGATAGCCAATAAGCTGACGGCAAGCCCCGACGAAATTCCCGAAAATAAGAAGAGTGCCGGTAGTATCGGGTTGTTTAAGAACGGATAGGATTTGAGTGCAGATAGCAAGAACCCGGTATAAGCACCCAATAAAACCGCCAAAACCAGCATAGCGATATCTAACCCACGCATGACTCGGCTTAACCAACCTAAGACCCGAGGCAAAATGGTCAGTTTAGGTAGCCATTTTTGTTGTAATCCGATTAACTCTTGCTCATAAATTTTAGCGAGCCAAACGACGAGTACCGCCATGTACACTTGGAATAGCATGACCCCCATAGACATTACGGAGGTTGGGCTGTAATGAAACATCAATTTCCAGAACGTCCATGGACGGGTTAGGTGAAAAATGAGGATCAATAAACCAAGAATAATGGTTGTTGGTGCTAAAACCAGCGTAGTACGCATGATTGTGCTCGTGCTGGTGGCTGAGTTAGGCACATATTGGCGCATCAAAACCGCCAGCACGACGAGGCCCGCAGAGATACCAATCAGAAAGAGGTAAACGGCGATTGGCCAGTCCCAAACTAAGGATTCAAAATGGAAAGCGGAAGCGGTTGTCATTGGCTTACCTCCCCGTATTTAAAGGGAACACGGTACATTTTCGGTTTAGTCCCTAGCGCAATTTTGAATCGATAAGTCGGTTTTTCATTGAGCATTAACGAAACCGCGCTGTTTGGGTCATCTAAATTGCCGAATACCAGTGCTTTGGTTGGGCACGCTTCCACACAAGCGGGCTGTTTTCCATTTTTGAGATTGGTTTTACGGCAAAAATCACACTTGTCGGCGGTTTTGCTAATAGGGTGAATAAATCTGACGCGATAAGGGCAGGCTGCGATACAGTATTGGCAGCCGACACAGAGGTCAGGGTTAACATCCACGATCCCCGTTGTTTTATCGATAAATGAGGCACCGGTTGGGCAAACATCGACACAAGGGGCGTGTTCACAGTGCTGGCAAGAGTGGCGGAAGAAACGATATTTGATATCGGGAAATTGACCGATTGGTTCACTGCGAATAATCGTCAATCGTGATACGCCTTCTGGAACTTGGTTGACTTCCCGACATGCATCCATGCAAGCAGTACAGCCGATACACAGTGTTTCATCGTGGATCATGCCATAACGCACCCCGTCAACCTTCATGGTATTGGCGAGGGAATGCCCCGCCACACCGCCTACCGCCGCCAGTGCGCCTGAATAGATTATGAATTGACGACGAGAACAACTCATGGCTGCTCCTTAAGGACATTGACCGCAGCGGGATTAAAGTTCGGGTTATCTCGCTGATCTGAATGGCAATCTACACAGATTTTGACCTTACCTTTATCGTTTAACTCTTTCATCATGTCTTGTTTTGGGTGCAAGTCATGGCAGCTAGCACAGGCGACTTTGGTAACGTGAACATCATGTGGCCAAAACGCTTTTTGCAGCTGTTCCGGTAGGTGGCAAGATAAACAAACGCTATTTTGCTGTTCCACGCTGTACATTGGCTCATTAAACCGCATGACATCCTTGACGCCTTCACGGTGATTAGGACCTGGTTTGCCATGGCAATTGGTACAGGTAACCGGCAAATTATTATTCGGGTTGATGACCTCGGCATGTGTGCCATGCATGCCTTCTTTATCAGGTTTATGGCAATCTAGGCAGGCATTATCTGGGTTACGCTGTTGCGTGACCTGCCAGCGACCATCCTTGCTGGCTTCTTCAGCCATTTGTGGTGTTGCAGACGCTGATATTGCCCATAACAAGCCTGACGCCAGCACCCCAGCAGTTAATAACGAACGTAGTACGCCCATATTCACTCCATTGGTTGTCGCACCCCAGCGAACTGGGGGGGGTGGTTATTTGGCTAACAGGTCGTTTTTACGAGCCTGTGCATCCCATTCAGGCACCACAGTCTTTAAAAACTCTTGTTTGTCGGCGTTAATTTTTTGCATATCCAAGCCAATGGCTTGTTGCGCTTTCTCTTTAGTGGAGATATCAGGGATCGCAATTTCATGAGTAATGCCTTTTGAACCCAGTAAGCGCGCGAGCTTAGTTCGAGCATCTGCGGCTTTGTCCATCGCCCCACCTAACATACGTAACCCTTCATCAGGGGCATGCATGTGAATACCATGAGATGCAATAGCCAAATCCCAGCGCCACTGCGCATGACGGATATCAGCTAGGATATCTTTCATTTCTGCATCTGTTGCACCGGCATCCCAAGCGGCTTTCGCTTCAAAGTGAGCGCGTACTAACTGATCTTCCACTTTGATTTTCATCTCCTGAATCGCTTTTTTACGCTCAGCAACGATACTTTGGAGTTGTTCCTTGCTTTGTGTATGGCAGCTACTACAGGTTTGATCAAAGTTATCGAATGGATTGCCAATTTTATGGCTGGTGTACAGTTCACCTTTTTCGTTTTGTAATTTCGGCATGTGACAGTCAATACAAGTGACATTGTTCTTGCCGTGAATACCCGCGCTCCAAGTTTCATATTCAGGGTGTTGTGCTTTGAGCATTGGGGCTTTAGAAAGGGAGTTTGTCCAGTCAGAGAAGGCAATATTATCGTAGTACACCTCCATGTCTTCGACTTTGGTTCCGTTATCCCAAGGGAATTTCACCGCTTTGGTTTCACCTGAGAAGTAGTATTCTACGTGGCATTGACCGCATACCATGGATTGTTGGTCGAAGCGACTTGCTTTGTCGAATGGTTTTCCAATGGCTTCCATTGCGCGCTCAGCGTACGGACGGGAAAGTGTGAGTTCTGGTTTGCCTTTTGCAAACTCTGGTGAGTCTGTCTTATGGCAATCTGCACAACCGAGTACGTTAACAACTTCAGGGCCACCTTTCGCCCATTTCCCTTTAAAATAGCCATCTTCGCCATGTTCTTGAATGAGCCTTGCGACGTCAGGGCTTTTACAGCTCCAACATGCCATAGGAAGGGGACCATCTTCCGCATTTTTCGGGGCGCCAGTACGAAGTGTTTCGCGCACGTCGATGATGGCATAAGCGTGACCACGCGGTTTATTATAGTCACGAGAGAAAGGATACCCAGCCCATAGAATGACTAAGCGGGGATCTTCAGCCAGCGCATCTTCCCGTTGTGACTGCTCAGAGGTGGCTCGCCATGAATGGTACTGATCTGGGTGAGCTGCCTCGAAAGTTTCGTTTCGAGCGTTAATGGTTGTTACGGAATCTTTAGTTTCAGTTTGTGCCTGTACAGAGGTAAACAGAAATATTCCTGCAAGCACACTAAGTAGGTACAGTGCATTATTTCTTATCTTTGCCATAAGGGCCTCGAGTGTTTTTAAGCCAGCCATCCCATTAGCTGTATTTATTTTTATAATTGATAGCAATCGCACTGTTGCTATCAGACAATCGCCAACTTATATAATTAGCAAAAAACCACACAAAAAATATTGTCTTTGATCAATAATTAAAATGAGTTTACTTTTTAATCGAAGAGAAATAATTAAAATGGCGGGAATTTAATAAATAAAAAAATATCTAATTTGGTTTTTTAAAAGAATTATGTAAATTTACCATTTTAAATGGGAATGATTGTCATTTGCCTGAGGTTGTTTTTTATCTGACTGAAATCTATAATAAATTAATCTAAATTCAATATAATTCGTAAATAGTCTGGTCAATTTTTGAATTAAAACGTGCGTAAAATCAAAAAAAGTAAATATAGTTTTTTGCAAAAGTGCTCATCATATACCACTTTAGTGGTATTAATTTTCATTAATTATAAAATCGACTATTAAAAATAAGGTTTAATTTAGCAAATCATATTTATGAAATGTTAATGAATAATTATAAAACAGCCCTGAATCCTTATTTCTTGATATTTGCATTTCACGGATGATGTAAAACCTCAAAGAATGACTGCTTTTTCTATAATAATGCAGAAAATTAGATTACCTACTAGGTAGTATGTATTTTTGATAGTTAGCTAATTAATATTTACGATAATAATCATATAAAAAGTACGGTTTATCAGATTCTTTTAGCAGTTTTTGGTTGGGCAATGTAAAGGAAACAAACATGGTTGATATCACCCGTCGGGGAGTTTTAACGGGGGCTTGGCGTAATGCCGCACCCGTAATTCGACCACCATGGAGTGGTAGTGAGGCACGTTTTATTGAACTGTGTACTCGCTGTAACCAGTGTATCGAGAGTTGTGAAACCGCGATTTTGCAACCAGGTCCTGGTGGCTATCCCATGGTCGATTTTCAGCGTGGCGAATGCACGTTTTGTTATGCATGTGCAGAAGCCTGTCCTGAACCCATATTCCTTCCTCAAGATACCCAGCCTTGGAGCATCAAGATTTCCATTGGGCAGCACTGTCTGGCGTACAAATCCATTGAATGTCGTCGCTGTGAAGACAGCTGTGAGCCTCAAGTGATTGCCTTTCGTCCATCACTGACCGGTATTTACCAGCCAAAAATAGATATGCAGGGCTGTACAGGTTGTGGCGCTTGTGTCGCGGGATGTCCTGTATCAGCCATTACCATGGAGCATGAAGATGCACAATAACTGGCAAGTTTGCAGTTTGATTGTTCAAGTCAAAAGTGAACGCATTCCAGCTGTGACAGATGAATTACACCAAGAACCCAACTGCGAAGTGGCTATTTCCTCGCCTGAAAATGGCAAGTTAATTGTGGTTGTAGAAGGGGAAGACAGCAAAACGCTTTTAGATACTATCGATTTTATCCGTGATATCGATGGTGTATTGGATGTTTCACTGGTTTATCACCAGCAGGATGAGCAATGTGAGGAAAAAGTATGAAACTTAGTCGTCGTAGCTTTATGAAAGCCAATGCGATAGCGGCCGCTGCTGCGGCGGCAGGTGTTGGCGTACCAAGTATTGCGAAAGCAGTGGTTGGTCAGCAAGAAAGCATCAAATGGGACAAAGCACCTTGTCGCTTCTGCGGTACAGGCTGTGGGGTCTTAGTTGGAACACAAAACGGTCGTATTGTGGCGAGCCAAGGTGATCCTGAAGCGCCAGTTAACCGTGGTTTGAACTGTATTAAAGGTTACTTCTTACCAAAAATCATGTACGGAAAAGACCGTTTAACTCAACCGCTTCTGCGTATGAAAGACGGTGAGTACGATAAAAACGGTGAATTTACGCCAATTACATGGGAAAAAGCCTTCGATGTGATGGAGGAGAAGGTTAAAACGACCCTGAAAGAGAAAGGTCCTGAAGCTATCGGGATGTTTGGTTCAGGGCAATGGACTGTATGGGAAGGTTACGCCGCTTCCAAACTGTTCAAAGGTGGCTTCCGTTCAAATAACTTAGACCCGAATGCGCGTCACTGTATGGCATCTGCGGTTGTTGGCTTTATGCGTACTTTTGGTATGGATGAACCAATGGGCTGTTACGATGATATCGAACATGCCGATGCTTTTGTGCTGTGGGGTTCGAACATGGCGGAAATGCACCCAATTTTATGGTCACGCATTACCAACCGTCGTTTATCCAACCCAGATGTACGCGTTGCGGTGTTATCTACATTTAAACACCGTAGTTTTGAGCTCGCAGATAACGGTATCGTCTTTACGCCACAATCTGACTTAGTGATCCTCAACTACATCGCGAACTACATTATTCAAAATAATGCGGTGAATCAGGACTTCCTTGATAAACACGTTAACTTACGCCGTGGCGTGACTGACATTGGTTATGGCTTACGTCCAACGCACCCATTAGAGAAACAAGCCAAAAACCCTGGTTCGGATGCGTCTGATCCAATGACGTTTGAAGAGTATAAAGCGTTTGTTGCGGAATATACTCTCGATAAAACGGCAGAAATGACCGGTGTACCAAAAGACCAGTTAGAAGCGTTAGCGAAACTGTACGCAGATCCAAACGTGAAAGTGGTTTCTTACTGGACGATGGGCTTCAACCAGCATACTCGTGGTGTTTGGGCGAATAACTTAGCGTATAACCTGCACCTGCTGACAGGTAAAATTTCTCAACCAGGCTGTGGACCGTTCTCCTTAACCGGTCAACCATCAGCTTGCGGTACTGCGCGTGAAGTGGGAACGTTCTCTCACCGTCTGCCTGCTGACATGGTGGTCACTAACGAAAAACACCGTGAAAAAGTCGAAAACGTTTGGAAATTACCAGCGGGAACTATTCCTGAAAAAGTGGGATTACATGCGGTTGCTCAAGACCGTGCCTTAAAAGATGGCAAACTCAATTTCTATTGGGTGATGTGTAACAACAATATGCAGGCGGGTCCAAATATTAATGAAGAGCGCATGCCTGGTTGGCGTGACCCTCGTAACTTTATTGTGGTCTCTGACCCATACCCAACAGTCAGCGCACTGTCTGCAGACTTAATTTTACCAACAGCAATGTGGGTAGAAAAAGAAGGCGCTTACGGTAACGCAGAACGCCGTACTCAATTCTGGCGTCAACAAGTTCCTGCACCGGGTGAGGCTAAATCTGACTTAATGCAGATGGTATTGTTCTCTCGCCGTTTTAAAGCAGAAGATGTCTGGCCGGAAGAGTTATTGGCGAAGAAACCAGAATACCGCGGTAAAACCCTGTACGACATTCTGTTTGCTAACGAGTCAGTGGCTAAATTCCCAATTACGGAATTGGCAGCAGACCAACTGAATGATGAGTCTCGTGAATTAGGTTTCTACCTGCAAAAAGGGCTGTTTGAAGAATATGCGAGCTTTGGTCGTGGTCATGGTCATGACTTAGCTGACTTTGATGCATACCACAAAGCACGCGGTATTCGTTGGCCAGTTGTGGACGGTAAAGAAACTCAGTGGCGTTATAGCGAAGGTAATGACCCTTACGTTAAAGCCGGACAAGGTTTCCAATTCTACGGTAAACCAGATGGTAAAGCGGTGATCTTTGCGCTGCCATTTGAGCCAGCGGCAGAAGCGCCAGATGAAGAGTACGATTTATGGTTATCGACTGGGCGTGTTCTTGAGCATTGGCATACCGGAAGTCTGACTCGCCGTGTCCCTGAGTTGCACCGTGCTTTCCCTGAGTCCGTGGTGTTTATGAATCCATTGGATGCAAAAGCGAAAGACTTGCGTCGTGGGGATAAAGTCAAAGTGCTTTCTCGCCGTGGTGAAGTGCTTTCAACGGTGGAAACCCGTGGTCGTAACCGTCCACCAAAAGGTTTGATTTATATGGCATTCTTCGATGCATCTCAGTTAGTGAATAACCTCACTTTGGATGCAACGGATCCGTTATCGAAAGAGACGGATTATAAGAAATGTGCCGTTAAACTGGAAAAGGTGTAATTGCGTATGTCCCAGAAACCGGGTTCCCAGAATAGTCGCCGCCGTTTTTTGCGTGATGTTGCTCGCGCAGCGGGTGGACTGGCGGCTGTTGGTGTGGTACTGGGGCTGCAGCAACAAACCTCCCGAGCGAGTGGAGTCCATCTTCGCCCGCCGGGAGCTTTAGATGAAAGTGCCTTTGCAAGTGCTTGTGTGCGCTGTGGTCAATGTGTGCAGGCTTGTCCTTATGACATGTTGAAACTCGCGACATTGGCGTCAGGCATGGCAGCTGGAACACCGTATTTTGTTGCTCGTGAAAATCCTTGTGAAATGTGTGAAGACATTCCTTGTGCCAAAGTGTGCCCAAGTGGTGCCTTGGATAAGGATATTGCATCTATTAATGATGCACGCATGGGGTTGGCAGTATTACTCGATCAAGAAAACTGCTTAAATTTTCAAGGGTTACGATGTGATGTGTGTTATCGAGTTTGCCCTGTCATTGACGAAGCTATCACACTGGAACTTGAGCAAAACCATCGAACGGGTAAACATGCACGTTTCTTACCTACTGTGAACAGTAATTACTGCACTGGATGTGGTAAGTGTGAGCAAGCGTGTGTGCTCGAAGAGTCGGCAATCAAGGTATTACCGCGATCGCTAGCAAAAGGGGAATTAGGTCACCATTACCGTTTTGGTTGGCTGGAGGGAAGCAATGGCAAATCGTAAGCACGATGCCGGACGTGAGGCTCTGGCGAAAAAAGGGTGGTGGGGAAGCCATAAATGGTTGGTGCTAAGACGCACAAGCCAACTGTTAGTATTAGCCATGTTTTTAAGTGGTCCATGGTTTGGCGTGTGGATCTTGCATGGTAATTACAGTAGCAGTTTATTGCTCGACACGATCCCGCTAACGGATCCGCTAATTACTCTTGAAAGCTTAGCAAGTGGTTACTTACCGGGAATTTCTGCATTAATCGGTGCTGGGATTGTTTTCGGGGTGTATGCCCTGTTAGGAAAACGTGTTTTCTGTAGTTGGGTATGTCCTGTTAATCCGGTGACGGATGCAGCGGCATGGTTACGCCGGAAATTCGAATTCAACCAATCCGCTACTATTCCTCGTTACATTCGCTATGTTTTGCTGGGTGTTATTTTACTGGGTTCAGCATTAACTGGAACGTTACTATGGGAATGGATTAACCCCGTTTCTTTGATGGGTCGCAGCCTGATTTTTGGTTTTGGCAGTGGCACTTTAGTTTTAATTGCACTGTTTCTATTTGATTTATTGGTCGTGGAACACGGTTGGTGTGGTCATTTATGCCCGCTAGGCGCGCTGTATGGTGTGGCTGGCTGTAAAGGGGCTTTAGTGGTGACCGCCCACAAAAAAGAGCAGTGTAATCGCTGCATGGACTGTTTCCACGTTTGCCCTGAACCGCAAGTTTTGCGCGTTCCGGTTCTTGATAAACAAGCCCCAGCGCAGATCACAGCGAAAGACTGCACGACTTGTGGTCGCTGTATTGATGTTTGTTCTGAGGACGTTTTTAAAATAACACTAAAATGGAGTTCGGGAGCTAAATCATGAAAAACCCTGTCCTGAAAAGAACTTTAAGCCGTTGGATAGCAGGCATGGCCGTTGTCGTGAGCAGTTTTGCTTGGTCGGCTAATGGAGTCGATCTGTCTCAATCACCAGAAGTATCAGGTACACCAGAAAGCGGCATTCATATTCCTAAAGAGCAGGAAAAGATGGCGCTGAACTACGTTAACCAGCCACCTATGATCCCTCATAGTGTTGAAGGGTATCAAATTACCACTAACACTAACCGTTGTTTACAATGCCACGGTGTTGAAAACTATCGCACTACAGGTGCACCACGTATTAGCCCAACTCACTTTATGGATGCATCTGGTAAAGTGTTAGGCGAAGTGGCTCCGAATCGTTATTTCTGCTTACAGTGTCATGTTCCTCAATCTGATACTGCGCCGATTATCGATAATACCTTTACCCCATCTAAAGGCTTTGGGAAATAAGGGGCAGACATGACAAATAAAAGTGATAAACCGGGATTCATCCGCCGGATTTGGCAATGGTGGTGGCGCCCAAGCCGCTTAGCATTGGGAACGTTGTTGATTATCGGTTTCGTCGGTGGGGTTATTTTCTGGGGCGGTTTTAACACCGGAATGGAAAAAGCCAACACAGAAGAGTTCTGTATTAGCTGCCATGAAATGCGTGAGAACGTCTATGAAGAGTATATGGATACCATCCACTATACGAACCGTAGTGGTGTGAGAGCAACATGTCCTGATTGCCACGTACCGCACGAGTTTGTGCCTAAAATGGTAAGAAAAATCAAAGCCAGTAAAGAGTTATACGGTAAGATTTTTGGCGTGATTGATACGCCTCAAAAATTTGAGGCTCACCGTTTAGAGATGGCACAGAACGAATGGCGACGGATGAAGGATAATAATTCCCAAGAATGTCGTAATTGCCATAACTTCGATTATATGGACTTCACCGCTCAAAAAAGCGTGGCAGCAAAAATGCATGACCAAGCTTTAAAAGACGGAAAAACCTGTATTGATTGCCATAAGGGTATTGCGCATAAACTACCGGATATGCGAGAAGTCGAACCTGGCTTCTAGAAAATAGGCTAGTTGGTCATTTGGCTAACTAGCCTAAGTTGTATTTGTGATAAATCAATAAAATTACGTGGTTTTTGTGTATTGTAGCTAATATTAGAGCACAGCATTTTTGCGAGACAAATCGGGGCTATTAAACTATGTGGAAAAAGCTTCACCAATTAGCGATTCCAATGAACCTATATCGATTATGTGGGCGGCTTGCTCCATGGTTTATTGTGTTAAGTGTGATCTTTCTGGCTGTCGGCTGGGTTTGGGGCTTTGGTTTTGCACCAACCGACAAAACACAGAGTGATAGCTACCGGATCATGTATATTCACGTCCCTGCTGCAATGTGGTCAATGGGCATTTATGCCACAATGGCGATTACCGCCTTTGTGGGGCTTGTGTGGCAGATGAAAATTTCGGAGTTAGCGATTGCCGCCATGGCACCTGTTGGTGCTGTATTTACCTTTATCGCATTAGTCACGGGAGCCACATGGGGAAAACCGATGTGGGGGGCTTGGTGGGTATGGGATGCACGCTTGACGTCTGAATTGATCTTATTATTTCTCTATGTCGGGGTGATTGCCTTATGGCATGCCTTTGATGATCGCCGTACCGCGGGGAAAGCGGCGGCAATTTTAGTGTTAATTGGCGTGATTAATTTACCGATTATTCACTACTCCGTGGAATGGTGGCAAACGTTGCATCAACCTTCTACGCGTATGCAAGAAAGCATTAATCCTGCGATGCGTACACCATTGCGTTTAGCTATTTTAGGATATTTATTCCTGTTTATTTCATTAACGCTAATTCGTTTGCGTAGCCAACTGTTAATATTAGAACGAAATCGACCTTGGGTACTGGAATTAGTCATGAAGCGAGGAAACCACCATGAATAGTGCTTTTGCCTCTTGGGGAGATTTCATCGCCATGGGTGGTTATGGATTTTATGTCTGGTTAGCCGTTGCGCTAACCCTTTTGCCGTTAGTGGCGCTGTGTATCCATACCTACATTCAACGAAAAATGATTTTTAACGCAATTGTTCAGCAACAAGCGCGTGAAGCAAGACAAAAAGCCGCCAGAGCGCGCAGGGAGGGGATGTGAATATTCGTCGCCGTAACCGATTGTGGTTAGTATCATCGATTATTTTAGGTGTTGGGCTTACATTTTCATTGGTGTTATACGCTTTAAGTTCCAGTATTGACCTGTTTTATACTCCAGGCGAAGTGATTTATGGTAAACGGGAAACCCATAAGGTACCTGAAGTTGGGCAGCGTTTGCGGGTTGGTGGCATGGTGATGCCAGGCTCTGTTGTGCGTGACCCTGATTCCCTGAAAGTGACTTTTACTGTGTATGATGCAGAAGCTGAAATTGATGTGAGCTATGACGGTATCTTGCCTGACTTATTTAAGGAAGGACAAGGCGTCGTTGTTCAAGGCGAGTTAGAGCCGAATAACCATGTGATGGCGAAAGAAGTGTTAGCGAAACACGATGAAAACTATACGCCGCCAGAGGTTGAGCAAGCTATGCAAGAAAACCATAAACGTCCTGCTGCAATGTATAAGGACAATGCATCATGATCCCAGAGATTGGTAATATCCTGCTGTGTTTATCATTAGGGATCGCCGTATTACTTTCTTTTTATCCATTATGGGGGGTGTCACGTAATGATACCCGCTTAATGGCAGCATCTAGACCATTAGCATGGTTGCTATTTCTTTGTCTCGCAGGGGCATTTTTAGTTCTGGTTAATGCCTTTGTGGTGAATGACTTCTCTGTCACTTATGTGGCTAATAACTCCAACACGCAATTGCCAATTTGGTATCGAGTCGCTGCCACATGGGGTGCCCATGAAGGATCTCTGCTGCTATGGGTATTATTAATGAGCGGCTGGACATTCGCGGTGGCGCTGTGCAGTTACCGTATGCCTCTCGATATTGTGGCGCGAGTGCTGGCCATTATGGGGATGGTCAGTGTCGGTTTCTTGCTATTCATTATTTTTACCTCAAACCCATTTTCGCGGACGTTACCCGCATTCCCAATAGAAGGGCGTGACTTAAATCCTCTGTTGCAAGATCCTGGGTTAATTTTCCATCCTCCGCTACTGTATATGGGATATGTCGGCTTCTCAGTGGCCTTTGCCTTTGCGATAGCAGCGTTACTCAGCGGGCGTTTAGATAGCTCTTTTACGCGTTTTGCTCGCCCTTGGACATTAGCCGCATGGTTCTTCTTAACGCTGGGTATTATGTTGGGCTCCGCATGGGCCTATTACGAATTAGGCTGGGGGGGCTGGTGGTTCTGGGATCCGGTAGAGAACGCCTCATTCATGCCATGGTTAGTCGGTACGGCTTTGATTCACTCATTGTCAGTGACAGAGCAGAGAGCCACTTTTAAAGCGTGGTCATTGTTACTGTCAATCTTTGCCTTCTCCCTCTGTTTACTCGGCACGTTCTTAGTCCGCTCAGGCGTCTTGGTCTCGGTGCATGCCTTCGCTTCCGATCCTGCTCGTGGGTTGTTTATTCTCGCCTTTATGGTGCTAGTGATTGGCGGTTCGCTATTAGTATTCGCGATACGGGGTCATAAAGTGCGTTCTAAGGTCAATAACGCATTATGGTCTCGGGAGTCCCTGTTACTGGGAAATAACGTGATTCTAACAGCAGCAATGCTGGTGGTGTTGTTAGGGACGTTACTGCCGTTGGTCCATAAGCAAATTGGCTTGGGGACGATTTCGATTGGTGAGCCGTTCTTCAACACTATGTTTATCGCGTTAATGGTGCCATTTGCCTTGTTATTAGGTATTGGACCACTAGTACGTTGGGGTCGTGACCGCCCAGCGGCTATCCGTAAATTGTTGATAATTGCATTAGTGCTTACGCTAATTCTCTCTTTCCTGCTGCCTTGGTTAATGCAAGACAGAGTGGAAGCGCTGACAGTATTGGGCTTGATGATGGCATGCTGGATTGTGATTTTGGCTTTTGCCGAAATGAAAGTGCGCATCAGTAAAAAAATCAAATTGACTTCCAGTTATTGGGGAATGGTTCTGGCACACCTTGGTTTGGCAGTGACCATCGTGGGTATCGCCTTTAGTCAAAATTACAGTATTGAACGTGATGTGAAAATGAAGCCGGACGATAGCATTGCTATTCGTGCATATACCTTCGTATTCAACGGGGTACATGAAGCGGATGGTCCAAACTACCAAGGCGTGATTGGTACCATCACCGTAAAAGAAAATGACAAAGTGCTGACGACATTACACCCAGAGAAACGTTTTTACAGCACTAGCCGTGCAGTGATGACGGAAGCGGCTATCGATGGTGGCTTTACTCGTGACCTGTATGCAGCGCTGGGGGAAGAGATTTCTCCGAATGTGTGGACATTACGCTTGTACTATAAACCATTTGTTCGTTGGATTTGGTCTGGTGGCGTTCTAATGGCAGTGGGCGCATTGTGTTGCCTGTTTGATCCGCGTTATCGTCGTCGCAAGTTACAAGGGGAATCTGTATGAATCGCAAAGTATTTTTAATTCCTTTTGTTATTTTTGCGGCGATTGCAGCCGTGCTGTTGTGGCAATTGGTGCGTAATGCAGAAGGGGATGACCCTCGTTTGCTAGAATCGGCTTTAATTGGCAAACCCGTGCCAGTGTTCCGTTTGGAGTCTTTGGAGAATCCGGGACAAGAATATGACACAAAAGCCCTTATTCAAGGACAGCCAATTTTATTGAACGTTTGGGCAACATGGTGCCCAACGTGCCGTGCTGAGCACCAGTATTTGAACCAACTAGCATCACAGGGTATTCGTGTTGTGGGATTAAATTACAAAGATGATCGCCAAAAGGCCATTGTTTGGCTGCGTGAATTGGGTAACCCTTACGCGCTAAGTTTATTCGATGGGCAAGGTATGCTTGGGCTTGATTTGGGTGTGTACGGTGCGCCAGAGACCTTTTTAATTGATGGGCAAGGCATTATTCGTTATCGCCATGCTGGCGCGGTTGATGAGCGCGTTTGGCAAAACGAATTGAAGCCATTGTGGGACCGTTATAGCAAGGAGGCAACTCAATGAAATACGTGATTGCCTTGATGATGTGGGCATTGAGTGCTGGCGTCAGTTTCGCGTCTACGGAAGTGTTCACTTTCGAGAATGAGCAGCAAGAGCAACAATTTCGTAAATTGACGGAAGAGTTGCGTTGTCCAAAATGCCAAAACAACAGTATTGCAGACTCGAATTCAATGATAGCACTCGACTTGCGTCAGAAAGTGTATGAGCTGATGCAAGAGGGGAAAAGTCGTGATGAAATCATCGATTATATGGTGGCTCGTTATGGCTATTTTGTGACATATAACCCACCCTTAACACCGCTGACTGTGATGTTATGGGGATTACCTTTCGTTGCTATCGGGGTGGGGGGATGGCTGATTTATGCGCGCTCTAAAAAACGCGTGAGAGCCAGTCAAGTTGCTCAGTCTGATGACGATGATGCATTATTACCGGAAGCTAGCCGTGCGAGCGCTTGGGTATACCTTCCGGGTATCGTGATTGCGCTGGGTGTGGCAGGAGCCGCATATTACCAAGTCGGCAACTACAGTAAGGTTAAAGATTGGAATATCGCTTACCAGCAAGCACCAGCGCTGTTAGATAGAGCGTTAAATGCCAATGAGCTTCCCCTGAATAATGAAGAAATGGAGCGTTTGGCTCTTGGGCTGCGTACGCGTTTACAGGAAGACCCGCAAAATATTGAAGGGTGGGTGATGTTAGGGCGTATCGGGATGGTGCTAGGTAATGCCACCATGGCAACCGATGCTTATGGTCGTGCTTATCGTTTATCACCAGACGATGATGCCGTAGCGCTTGGTTATGCTGAGGTATTAACCCGTTCTTCTGATCAAAGTGATAACCAAGAAGGCAATGAATTGCTCAAAAAGCTGATTACTAAAAACCGGACTAACGTCAAAGCGTTGAGCTTGTTTGCTTTCAATGCATTTGAGCAAGCACGTTACCCTGAAGCGATTTCCGCTTGGCAAATGATGTTAAAGCTACTGCCTGAAAATGATCAGCGCCGAGGCATTATTGAGAAAAGTATCGAGCAATCTTTAATGATGTTGCATGAGAAGAAAGATGCGCCAGAAGGAAAGTAATGAAGCACTTGGGCATCGATGATTAACGATGTTCAATGTTTGGTCAGATCGAGAAATGCCAATCAGTGATACGGGTTGGCATTTTTCTTTAGGGTTGTACTGCGGATTATGCCACTTAATACGGATATGGCTGCGATCTGTGGGGCAGCATGCTTCATGACAGGGTGGGCATTGTATGTGGACGGTGGTGTGTCGGTAAGTAAATAACGAGTTGGATGACATATAGATAAAAACTAACGGATGCTTAGAGGGCAGTTCTTAACTCGGTGAAGTTAGTTTTTTCATATGAATTGAGAGCTCTGTTTCGCCTTAACAATAATGGCAAAAAATAATAACAATAGACCTCCAATTAAGATACAATCTGCGCCCATCTATTGGTTGTGAAATACCGGAAAACCGTTGCATTTACGTCACGTTATTCGACAATTTGCCGCTTATCTTGCTTTACTCGCTATTGCGATGTTATTTGTTGCACCATTGATTTCAAAATCAATGTCACAGATGAACAGTTGCACGGTGAGGCAGGGGGAAATGGCCGAGCATTCGATGCATCAGCATCATGAAATGCCGTTGGCTGAAGGTTGTGAAGACAGTGGTGCAATGAATCACATGCTGATGACGGGGGTCGGGCAATCACCTATGGAAGATATTGCTTGTGGTTATTGCCAGTTATTAGTTCACTTCCCATTTTTAGTTCTATTTGTTGCTGCGATAATTCGCCAATTAGCGACACTCACCATCTTTATTCCTTTCGAACGTTGTATCCAATTACGACTTTTTCGTCCGTGGTCATTACATTTAGCTCGTGCTCCACCTACTGCTTATTAATTTTTCATTTCTTTATTTAACGTAATTTAAAACTGCTTTTGCTTTCAATGCATAAAGTCACGTTACCGATCCTGAAATTTGAGCTTCATTTTCAGGAGGTTAAGCTATTGCCAAAAAATAGCTAATGATGACGTGTACATTGAATTAAAAGCGGCCAGAAACAGATAAAAATAGGCAAAAAATGAACTCAATGAATTATAAATTTTCACCTGTCGCAGTATTGGTGGTCACGGCTATCACTTCCACATCGACTTTTGCAAAAGAAGAAGAGAAACAATCGTCTATCAGTAATAGTTCTGTGATGATTGTGACTGCGCCTGTGGATTCACCCTTAATGATTTCAACCTCGCCAAAAACACCAAGACAGCCCGTACCTGCGAGTGATGGTTCTGACTATTTGAAAACTATCCCCGGCTTTTCTCAAATTCGTAATGGTGGCACGAATGGTGACCCTGTTTTCCGAGGTATGTTTGGCTCTCGCCTTAAAATTATGACAAATGACAGTGAAATGTTGGGTGCGTGTCCTTCTCGTATGGATGCACCTACATCCTATATTTCTCCAGAAAACTTCGATTTGCTAACCATGGTGAAAGGACCACAAACAGTTTTATGGGGACCTGGAAACTCTGCAGGTACGGTGCGCTTTGAACGTGAAAAACCTATTTTTACAGCGGCGGGGATTCAAGGCAATGCCAGTGCGTTAACCGCATCAAACCACCGTTGGGATGGCAACGCGGATATTAGCTTAGGAAATGAAAAGGGTTATGTGCGTCTGATTGGCAATAAATCTCGTTCTGATGACTATAAGGATGGAAATGGGGATAAAGTGCCATCGAAATGGGATAAATGGAACGCAGATGTCGCCGTGGGTTGGACTCCTGATGAGTATACGCTACTCGAACTTTCTGCAGGGAAAGGCGATGGTGAAGCACGCTATGCAGGGCGTGGAATGGATGGCTCCCAATTTAAACGCGAAAGCTTAGGGCTGCGTTTTGAAAAGAGCAACATTGGTGATGTGCTCGATAAAGTCGAAGGGAATGTCTATTACAACTACGCAGACCATATTATGGATAACTATTCATTACGTAGCCCAACAAGTGGTATGGGTTCAGGTGGTGGACACATGGGAGGTGGGCATGGCGGTCATGGAATGATGATGAACATGCCAATGAAAATGCGTGTTGATCGTGAAACCATGGGAGGCCGCGTGATGGGGACGTGGTTGTGGAGCGACTATGAACTGCGCGCTGGCGCTGACATGCAAACCAATAAGCACCGAAAAAATAACAATAATCGCTGGAAAAAAGACGCTGAATTCCAAGACTATGGTCTCTTTAGTGAAGTGACTTGGGTCGCGAGTGAGCAAGGTAAAGTGATCGGGGGTGGGCGTTTAGACCGAGTGCTGGTTGATAATTATACTGGAGTGGGCTCTTCAGGTCGTAATACCGTTATGCCAGCAGGTTTTGTTCGTTATGAGCATGCCTTACCGAAGACCCCGGTGATGTTGTATGCCGGCGTGGGATATACGGAAAGATTCCCTGATTATTGGGAGCTCTTCTCACCTAAAATGGGACCCAATGGTGACAAAAATGTTTTTGATAACGTCAAAACAGAAAAAACAACTCAGCTAGATATCGGCGCTAAATACAGCGATGAGAAAGCTAATGCATGGGTCTCTGCTTATATAGGTCGTGTGGATGACTTTATTTTATTCCGTTATAGTCCAACAAACGCCAGAATGAGCCAAGTCGAGAACGTTAATGCCATGATCATGGGCGGTGAGATGGGCGTGGCTTACCAATTGAGTGATGAATGGAAAGCGGATGCTAGCCTTGCATACTCATGGGGGAGAAATAGAACGGATGGGCGTGCGTTGCCTCAAATGCCACCTTTGGAAAGCCGGTTAGGTTTAACATGGGAAAAGGGGGATTGGACGACGACTGGGTTAGTTCGTATGGTTAGCCGTCAGGATCGAGTTGCAATCAATGAAGGTAACGTCGTCGGTAAAGACTTTAGTGAAAGTGCTGGGTTCACCGTCTTTTCGATGAATGCAGCGTATCGTATCAATGAAAATATGAAATTAAGCACAGGTGTCGATAATCTCTTTGATAAAACCTACAGCGAGCATTTGAACTTGGCGGGAAATAGTGGGTTTGGGTACTCATCCAATAGCCCTGTTAATGAGCCAGGTAGAACGTTCTGGGGGAAATTAAACGTGACGTTCTAATCGACTTAGTGATGCATCATTAAATTAACAACCCGTGTAAAAACGGGTTGTTAGTCAAATAGATTATGATTTTCTATACGATAACAGGAATATAGTAATTAAGTTCTTGGATGTAATCATGAGGGTAGCTAACAAAATCCTCATAAGTCGGCGCTGATTTTAACGCATAGTGTTCAATATCAGCCCCTAAACCTCGGGCGATGTCCATTTCTGCCAGCACTTTTCCATAAACAGTATAGATAATGTCATTATAGTCAGTACCTTGAAGGCTGCCTTTAAATTTAATCTGCAAGTAATTCCCTGCGGGAACCATGAGTTTTTTAGTCAATGGCGGTATGACTTCAAGAGCATTTTCTTCAAATGCCGTGGAATAGAGAAAGCGACCTTCTTCATCAGAAGTTGTGTCAACGCCATGGATAGCATACAAATTTTGGGCTACAAGCTTATTTTTATCTAAAAAGTTTTTCCAATACTGACGTCGTAATTCCTCAGTTTTTAAATTCCATTCATTAATACCTTGAGTATAACGATGAGTCATACCAACTAAATGAATGTCTTTTAACTCAACCAATTGCACATGGGCTTCAAGTTCTTTACTTTCACGTAATGGCAGCCGAAAACCTTCGATATGCCAGCCTGTTCGTTTTCGGTACTCTGAGGGAGTTACGCCAAACTGCTTTTTAAATGCGCGGCAAAAGGTTTGTTGTGAGTCAAAGCGATAGCGAAGTGAAATATCCATGATGCTATCGTTAGTTAAACGTAGAGCTACTGCGGAGCAAGATAAACGACGGGCACGAATGTAGGCACCTAATGCGAGACCTGTTTGGGTTTTAAATAATCGTTGAAAGTGCCATTTAGTGTACCCAGATTTATCAGCAACAGTATCGAGAGAGAGTCGCGACTCTAAATTTTGTTCGATCCAGAGAATGATTTCCCTGATAACACTTTCTTGTAGCATGGTTACCTTTCCAGTCACTTTTGCAACAGGCGTTATTTTAAGCGCCAAATCTGAGCATTAAATTTAGATAAAAATCATCGTAATGGAATGTAGGATAGCATGTCTACTGACAACTTTTTTATAAGCAATGTGAAGTTAGGTAAGTTTTAATTACAGAAGAGCCCACTAAATGCAGGGAAAGTTGGCTTATTAAACTGACAGCAGACTTAAGACTATGCTGAATTTTTGATTGCACATAACGCATTTTTTGTTAAATCAGCTGTTATGCAAAGAAAAGAATATTCACATACAGAGAACAAAAGTGGTTAAATTATAAATAAAATTAAACTAAATATTCAAAAGGTTACTCGATTCAGGATGTGAGTAAGAAATTCAATTATTATTCATCAATATGCATTTTTTTAAGAATTCTTTGATTAATGTTGAAAGGTTAAGTAAATGATAAAATTTTATTCTGATAGTGATAGAGGGTTTAGTCGGTTATTATTATTCTATTACTTCTGGTTTAAGTAAATATGTCATTACTTGATGATTTAAATATAAGAGTACATTTAAGTGTATAAACGTAATCTGTCATTATTGGAAAAAAGTGAAGATAATCCTTGATCATTGTTTTTGTGATTTTGTAATATAAGCAATGTAATTGACTATCATTAAATGAGTAATTAAAGATGAAGCTCATTATTTGATGAGTTAAATAAGTAAATATACACAGGTATTAATCTGAATTTGATGTGATTAATATCACGATTTTATTTTTATATTACAAGGATTATTGGTTTTATTTGTATTTTAAATCAACCAATTACAGGTTTAAATGAAACATATCTATTTATGAGTGTCATTAAGTGACGTGATGTATGTCATATTTTATTAATTCAGGTCAATTAATTAAAATTGACGTAATGATAATTTACTTGCCCTCATAATTGATATTCAATCTATAGTAAAAGGAGCATTTATGAATGAAAGTGAAATTGCAAAAAAACTAGGGATCAAAATCCGCATGCAAAGAGAAAGCCATAAAATGAGCCTTCAGCAAGCGGCCGATCTAATAGGTATTTCTGAGGATGAGATGAATCGTTTCGAAAGTGGTGAAAGCTGCATTGATGTTGATTCTCTTTTTCAGTTCGCGTATTTATTTAACCTAGAACCTGCATCATTTTTATACGGTGTCGTGAATGTAAATAGTGGAGTCCGTAGTACAATTCACTAACTATCTCAGTGAGTTAGAGTTTTTTAAATCGTTTATATAAAAGTAAAATAAAACTTAGGAATGAATGAATTTTTTATTTCAATACAATTTTTAAAAGAGACACCATGACTCTAATCATCTAACCGGAAGAGGTTATCTATCTATTTTACTAATATAGATGGTTTCTTCCGGCTTAATGAATGGCTTTTAATTATCATAACGTGAGTGTCGCATTATAACATTCAAGGTTAAATAAAACGCTTGTCTCACTGTGAATGAGTAATACTTAAGTCTCATTTATAATGGTTACCAAATTTTACTTTATTTAAATAATAATAATCTTAAATTGTTCTATTACGAGTAAGTCACTATATTTATCCTTACGCGAATATACCCATTTTATTGGGATTAATAATTTAATTGGTTTTAATGCTTACCAAATAAATTGATACATTTTGTCATGATTTATTCGCTATCCACCTTTTGACCGCTAATATGCTGCTGTAAATTGCTGGCGTATAAACTGTGGATGCTCCACTTCATCTAATATAGCAACGGCTAAATCTTGCACTGATATTTTTGCCGGTGTATTGCCATTCATTAATAATTGTTTACCACCGAGACGAAAGGTTTCTGTTCTTGCACCTGCTTCAAGCATTGCAGCAGGCGAGACAAAGGTCCAATCTAACGTATCAATAGATTCCAATGTGGTTTTAAACTCTTTCACGGCTTGAGCGCCAGGTCGGATGTTAGCAGGAAAATCAGGTGAATCTAATAGTAAGACATCAGGAGCAATTTCTAGGCTTCCCGCGCCACCTACCACGACAAACCGTTTTACGCCTGCCTTTTTAACAGCCTCTAAAATGGCATTATTGCCTGCAACAGTATCACTGTACAGATTAGGATTACTCCAACCACCATTAAATGCGCTGATCACCGCATCTTGACCTTTAAGTCGAGATGTTAGCCATGGCACATCTAAGATATCGCCAGATTCAGCAATTAAATGAGCATGTTGTGGAAGCTGATTACTGTGGCGAGAAATCGCAGTGACTTGATGTTGGCGCATTAATGCTTCCGAGACCAATGCTTTACCAACAAAACCCGTAGCGCCAAGAATAGATATTTTCATTTTTCGCTCCAGCTGCCTTTTTCATTGAACAGGCTTGATGAATGTTAATGAAAGTATAGAGCATGAAAATTTATTTGGTTGTTTTTCTCTAAGTTATCGAGCGGCAAAAATCGATGACATGCTGGATTCGTTGCTTCAATGGTGAAGTTAACCCTGCGGAGGAAAGCCCCAACGAAATTTGTCTCAATGGTTCAGCAATAGCCATGGATAGGATAAGGTCACTGATAATCGTAAAATCATGGTGTGCGATGATTTTTTCTTGAGCGTGGTGAGCTAACCATTGAGTCAGTAATTGACGACTACGTTCAATTCCATTTTGTTGATATTTTTCGAGTAACACGTCTTTATGTAAGAATTCAGTTTGCAACAAGCGATATAGCCCAACGGCTTTTTGGGAAAGGACGGTTTTGCCAATGAGTTCTAAGTTATTTTGCAACAAGTGAAATAATTCATCCCGAGTGGTAGCGGTTTGTTCAAAGAGAGGGACAAAGCTATCCGTCCAGCTAAGAACCACTCTTTCTACGAGCGCTTCGCGATTTTCAATAAATCGATAGATGGTTTTTTTGGCGACGCCTGCTCGCTTAGCCACGTTATCAATACTGGTTAGTTGGTATCCATCTTCGAGTAGCGAATCTAGCGCCGCATTCATGATTTTTTCTTTAAGAATGGCCTCAGGAACACTTGGGCGACCACGCGTTTGTTTGCTCTCGGTGTTATTTGGCATAAATGGCTGACCTTATCTATCTAGCTTGACATTGTTTCATTTTAGCTTAAAACTAATTAGGAAACAAAATAAGTTTCCTAATAAATTAATATAGGTAGATCATCATGAAGACAAATCAAACATGGGCAGTAAGTGATGTTAACCAGCTATTGTTACCTAATCCTTTACGCATGGAAATGGGCATTGAACGAGATGAAAATGGCTTACTAACCGTGGCAGTACGTACAGATTTGCATGGTTGCAAAGGAAGAATGTTGGCATGGTGGTTTACCTTTTTTGAGACGACACAACATATTCGATGGTGGCACCCTCATGACCATGTTGCCCATTATGGGTGGGATGAAAAATGGAAAAAAGGGGAAAGCTTTATTGGTGCTTCCATTCACGCCGTTGAATCTCTCGGCGCTATTCCACCGGTAGCAGCAAAACTGAAATTTAGAGAGCCGACCGACTTTTTTGATGCTTCAGCTTTTGAAAAAGCAATCAAGGATGGACATATTTCTGGCGCAGTGTGTTCTTCCATTGGCTTTGGTGAGCATGTTGAAATGGACTCGCAAGGTTATCCTATTGATGGAAAAATGATGCACTTAGTCCGCGACACTGAATTTGGTTGTGTATTACGCAGTCGTTTCTTATTGGGGGCATCTCTTAGCGACCCTCGAACACAGTTATCCGACGACATAGGGCTAGAGCTGATGCGCCATTGCTATAACGAATTTACCTACTTGTCTCGCTTTTTACCGTCTTTGTATTACGGTGAGCACGCAAATGGGGAGAATGTACCATTACCATGGTGAGGTAGGGCTAGGTATAAATAAAGCCTAGAGAGTGAGCGTTATAACTCCGAGTAGCGCTAGCTTTCTGGGCTTTTTTCTCTAAATAATTTCAAAATAATACTGGTGATAATAGCGATAGCACCACCAAGAGCGGTTTCTAGAACGCGATCAAATAATAAGG
This sequence comes from Providencia sp. PROV209, assembly GCF_028479485.1. NCBI lineage: Bacteria > Pseudomonadati > Pseudomonadota > Gammaproteobacteria > Enterobacterales > Morganellaceae > Providencia > Providencia sp. PROV209. Next base: position 45,411 of record NZ_JAMPNR010000011.1, read on the forward strand.
TGTAGGCGGGATGACGCCAATAAACCACTTGCTCAAGTACAGAAAGAATTAAGCTGGTGACAACAAAAGTCATAAAGGTATAGCCGTGATGGAAACTCATTGGGAGTAAAAATGCGAAGACTAAAATAGCAACGAGTCCGATATACGGCATCAACGGCGTATTAAATAAGAGAAATAGGAACAACACGGAAATTAAGCTGCCAGCCACACGTTGGAATGTGATACGCACGATACTTTCAGACTTAGGGTGTAATACAAAAACAAAGGTTAGCAATGTCCAATAGAAATGTCCTAAGTCAATCATACGAGGGAGAGCTAAAGATAATAGCAAGCCGATTGCATAGGTCATTGATCGCGGAATAATATTTTTGCGTAGTGTGAATAGATTTTTTTCTACAACCAGTGGCGTAATAATGGAGTGACGAGTCATTTTATGGCTGAGTACATAGTAAGTAATCAGGGTTACGCCACTGCCAATTAAAAAGCCCAGGGTTAGGCTTTTCGATATTTCAGGCAGAATAGTACCAATTGTGGACATAATAATCATGAATTTCATCGTTAAATCCATGATGGGGTCTGTGCCATAAAGCTGATAATAAATGAATGAGAAAATAGCCAGATAAATGTAAAAGCCCGTTCCCAAGCGCAAGGTATCACCAATATAGATAGCAACTAAAATCATGCATAACCAAAATGCAGTATAAAGATAATTTTTATACTCTTTGGCTGCATTAAATAAGTTGAATGAATAGAGCGTCGAAAAGGCGGCCCACATTGCGGCTTGAACATCGATCAGAGCGAGTGCAGTAAGGGCACTTAAAACTAAGCAGCTACTGAACAGAATACCGTCATGGATAGCAGGGATTTTCTTCATATTATGATGCTCAAAATTCGTTGTCTAACTCTTTAATTATTAAGAGTATTCGATGATAACATACCGTTATGTGAAGACAAATATTAGCCGTCAATAACGTATCTTTTTTCCTGCTTTATGGTGCAATTATTCCTGTTGAATGTGAGTGATTGTATTCATCGAACAGAAAAAATGCATAATAGCGGGGTGCTAGAGCAATTGTCGTCATGATAAGGAAGAATAAATGCAAATAATTAATCCCCATGATTTTGTTTGGGTCGGTAGTAATAGCGATGTCCCTCTTGATACTTTACCTGAATGGGTTAAAACACAATGGAATAGTAAGCTACCCCTTATTGTGTACCGAGAAAAAGCAGATAATAACCAACTCACGGTTGCTATCCGAGGTATTAAACCTCATCAACGGGTTACTACTCAAATCTCAAAATCTGCGATTACTCACATTATGAATGTGGAATCTCTCGTTTCAAATTCAATTGAACTACAGCGTTCGATGTTTATTGCTTTGCCCCCTATTCAAGTTTTACTCCTTATTTCACAGCATAATTGGCCTTGGAAATGGGGAGTGACGGGTAGCTGTGCTTACACGTTGGCGACGGACATTCAAAGCATGCTGGCGGATTGTGACCTTGATGTGGTGATCCGCTGCCCAACACGGCAGCAAAAAGAAGACTTTGCGCAGTTTGCCATCAAAGCGAATACACCTTATTGTCCTATTGATATTCATGTAGAAACGCCTAAAGGCGGATTCTCTTTAGCCGAATGGTTTAAAAATGATCAGGTGACACTCCATACTCCGACAGGGGATGTGATGACCGCAGATCCATGGGATGACAATTTATAGTCAAGTTGTGGAGAAAATAGTACATTATAGGTTTGTTTTTGTTCTATTTGTTCGAAAATTAATTTTGATGCTCGTGCAGGTGTTTTTTTAGTAATCAAAAAGACACAAGTAAAACCAGTGGTTTAATAGGGTTAGTGATAACCCTATTAAAAACGTTAGTGCTGGATGTGAGGCTCTAATTCTGCAGATTGTTTCCACGCTTGCATCGCGGGTAATGCAAGAATACGTTCGACCCATTGCTGAGCCTGTGAATTCACAGGGAGTTGGTAACTCTGGATTCGAAAAGCGATAGGGGCGAAAAATGCATCAACCGCGGTAAAATTCTTTCCTGCTAACCACGGTCCACCAAATGTATCAAATCCTTCTTTCCATAATTGCTGAAGACGATTGAGATTTCCTTGTAAGTCATGGGAAATTTCAGGAAGTGGTTCATTTCGAATGACGTCCATAGGACATTGTTGGCGTAACGCTGTAAACCCTGAATGCATCTCTGCACTAGCACAGCGAGCCCATGCTCTTGCTGATTTTTCTGTTGGCCAAACTTGGGGAAAATCTTCAGCAACATATTCACAAATAGCAAGAGAATCCCAAACAGTTTTGTCGCCATCGATGAGGCAAGGAACTAATCCAGAAGGGGAGAAACGACGAAATTTTTCGTGGCTACTTTTGCCGTTTTCGAAGAAACAGAGATTTTCTTCAAAAGGGATCTGCAATGCTTTTAATAAGATCCACGGTCTTAAGGACCATGAAGAGTAATTTTTGTTAGCAATCCAGAGTGTATACATACGTCAGCCTCTTAAAGTGATGGATAAGTAACCGGTAAATAGATTATCAATTTAATCATGATTGGGAAGGATTAATGTGATTTATTCATAAAAAGAAAAAATCGCCTACTTATTTTAGAAAGGCTGGACTATATTTATAACAAATTCATCTATCATATTAAGATGCGCTATAAAGAATCAACAGATTAAAAAAGTAAAAAATTTATTATGAGCATGTATTTACATAAATAGAAGATTCTTTATTAAAGCTTTACGCTTGTAATAAGAAAAATAGAATTCATCTATTATTTCATAATGATGGTGATACTATTTGAATATCTTCGACAAAATATTTGTTTAACTTTGGGATAGGAATAAAGCCTGATTAACCTTATGATTATTCCTACTTGGTAAAACAAGTAATTACCTTTAAAACTATATGGTTTTTAAATTATGCAATGGAAGAATAACACCACGCGTTATGGGCATCTGTCGCTGCTCATTCATTGGTTGGTCGCAATTGTCGTATATGGAATGTTTGCATTAGGCTTATGGATGGTGTCTCTCGGTTACTATGATACCTGGTACCATCAAGCCCCTGAAATACATAAAAGCATAGGAATGTTGCTATTCTTTATTATGCTTTTTCGTGTGGTTTGGCGATTCATTTCTCCGCCACCTAAACCGTTAGCAAGTTATAGTAAATTAACTAAATTTGCTTCAATTACGGTTCAGCTTTTAATTTATATTATTTTATTCTCAATTTTGATCAGCGGTTATTTAATTTCAACCGCAGATGGACAAGCAATAAGTGTATTTGGCTGGTTTGATGTGCCTGCATTATTTACAGGTGCAGCAGAACAGGCTGATACCGCGGGTGAAATTCACCTTTATTTAGCTTGGGCTGTTGTTTTGTTATCTATTCTGCATGCATTTGCAGCTTTAAAACACCATTTCTTAGATGGTGATATTACTTTAAAAAGAATGTTGGGTTTTAATCCCGATAAATAACGTGGAGAGAGTTATGTTGAAGAAATCTATTTTAGGTCTTGCTGCGGGTACTTTACTATTATCAGCAGGATCTGCATTGGCAGAAAATTACCAATTTGATAAACAAGGGCAGCACGGGTTTATTGAGTTCCGTATCCAACACTTAGGTTACAGCTGGTTATACGGTAGCTTTAAAGATTTCGATGGTAACTTTACCTATGACGCCAAAGATCCAGCGAAAGATAAAGTAGAAGTGACCATCAAAACTGGTAGCATTGATACCAACCACGCAGAGCGTGATAAGCACTTACGTAGCCCTGATTTCTTGAACGCCGCTAAATTCCCAGAAGCGAAGTTTGTTTCGACTGCAGTGAAAAAAGAGGGTGATAAATACCTCGTGACAGGGGATTTCACATTAAATGGTGTGACAAAACCCATCACATTGGATGCAAAATTAACGGGTGAAGGTAAAGACCCTTGGGGGGGTTACCGTGCAGGTTTTGAAGCGAAAGGAAACATTAAACTGAAAGAGTTTAATATCAAATCTGACTTAGGTCCAAAATCTCAAGAAGTTGAATTAATGCTGTCTGTTGAAGGTGTTCAAGTTAAGTAATTCATTTTTTTGAGTCACTGTTATCAACTTCTTAAACCGTAGATGTTTAAATAGGCATCTGCGGTTTTTTGTTTTTAACTTGATTCGTAGTGCTAAACATCTACCTTTTACTCTATATTTGCGCCTATTCCTATAGCGATATTATCTCGTCCACGTCTAAAATAATCGTAATGAGTTTATTGCTGAGCCTTATTACACTGACTAAAGTTAATAGTGGTTAGCAATGTCAGGTAGGCTTAGGTTGAGTATTGGTTTTATTGTTAAAAGGCAGAGTCACTTTGAATACAAATAGTTCACGCAAAACCGCACTAGTCGTTAGCATTATTTTTATTATTTTTGCGCTGGGTTTTTACTGGTTAAGTAAAGACAATAACGTGCTATCGACGGAAAGTAATAGCGAAATTCACTCCGAAGCAATTGCTCAAGTTGAAAAAGAACTGCCCATTTTAGTGACGATCAAAAAATTGAGTCCGATGACTTATCAGAATTTTGAGCATTTAATGTCTCAATACGATCCTGCGAATGAAGATTTGCGTCGTCAGCTGCTTGATCAAGTTGTCAGCCAATCAATGAAATTAGTGGTGGAGCGTATGCCTTATGCGTCCGATGAAACTGTCATTAACTTCACTGCGAAAGTAAACGATAATATCAAGTCATTGTTAGAACAAGATCCATCAGGGAAAATGTGTTACGACGCATTATTTCCGCAATTAAGAGATTCTGCAGACATTATCCCTCCTCAGAAAAGCCAAGATGTATTGCTAAAACAAGTCAGTGCGATTAATGCATTACTGATTTCCAGTGAAGCAGGCAAGGAGCATGCACCGTTATCCCCAGAAAAATACCAACAAATGATGGGGGCTCTCAGGGCTGAGTTAACCGCCAAGTATGGAAATGATGTTTCGATGTTGGTTGATGTGAATGCAGGGAAAAAATCGCCAGCCACAGTATGCCAAATCTCGATCAGTCTATATGACTCGGCATTGAGCATTCCAGACACTCAGACAAAAGCGGCATTATTGCGTTCTTGGTTCTCTCCTGCGAAAAAATAGTCACTGACTACCTCTGCAATGAATTACTGATAGGATTAACACACTGTAAAACTCATCGAGTTTGGTATAGGGTGTTAATCCTTGTTGCATTTTGTTGCAATATCTATGCTCAAATAACACCCCTAAAGCGATATACTGCATAAATCAATGTCGGATTTTTATTCGCGTGGTCTATCATTTGTGTGGCTTAGCTACGCTATCAATTTAATACCATTTGGAGGCAAGATGCGATTTGTGAAGAAAAGCATTGTTACGCTCTTAACCATCGCCGCAATCTATGTTCCAGCCATGGTTTCTCAGGCTTGTACTCGAGTTGTTTATCTCGGGGAAGACCAGCAGATCATGACTGGCAGAACCATGGATTGGAAATACGATATCGGTACCAATTTATGGATTTTCCCACGTGGCATGGAACGGAATGGCGTGGCAGGACCTCAATCACTCAAATGGAAATCCAAATATGGCAGCGTGATTGCCTCAGGTTATGATATTTCGACAACAGATGGCATCAACGAGAAAGGGTTAGTCGCTAACTTGTTGTGGTTGGCTGAATCTAAATATCCAGAGCTCGACAATAAAAAGCCTGCACTCTCTATTTCACTGTGGGCACAATATATGTTGGATAATTATGCCACTGTCGAGGAAGCCGTTGCCGCATTAGAAAAAACACCATTGATTGTCGCCACGGATAAAGTGCCGGGACAAAATCGCTTAGCAACACTGCATTTATCCCTTTCGGATGCCAGTGGCGACAGTGCGATCATCGAATACATTGATGGCAAACAAGTTATTCACCATAGTCGTAAATACCAAGTTATGACAAACTCACCAACCTATGATAAACAGCTAGCGATGCAAGAATACTGGCAAGGGATTGGTGGAACGGTGATGTTACCTGGAACGAACCGCTCAGCGGATCGTTTTGCTCGAGCACAGTTCTATATCAATGCGATTCCACAAAAAACCACACCGAATAAAGCGGTTGCGAGTGTGTTTGGGGTGATCCGCAATGTTTCAGTTCCTTATGGTCTAAGTTCAGAGCAATCCCCAGAGATCTCTTCAACTCGTTGGCGTACTTTGGTTGACCATAAGCGCCAACTTTACTTCTTCGAATCTGCATTAACACCGAATATCTTTTGGACAGATTTAAAGAAAATTGATTTTTCCAGCGATACTGGAAAAGTGAAAAAATTAGAGTTAGGTGAAGAGCAAAGCCATATCTATTCAGGAGATGCGACGGCGCAATATGTTGATGCTAAACCGTTTGAATTTTTAGGGTTGAGTGCAGCACAGTTGGGTTATTAACATCTTGGTATCAACCTCCTGAATGTCAGGGGGTTGATACATATCAATTCATCATTTTTCAATTCATGAAAACGTTGCACTATTCAATTCAACGTCATAAGATGTATTTAAAATGCAACTTAAAGGTGATTCCATGACTGATTTAGTGTGCTACAAAACGATGCCTGTTTGGGACAAGGCTTCTATTCCATTAATGTTTCAAGACCGCCATAACACCAAAGAAGACACGTTCGCTCAATTGAAGGTGTTACAAGGTTCCCTCGATTTCATTATTTTTGGTGACGATGGTAGTGAGCAGAAATTTACATTCGATACACAAAATCAGCCTCCAGTGATCCAGCCGCAAGTCTGGCATCGTATTGCCGATTGTAGTGATGATTTACGTTGCCAGCTCTCTTTTTTATGCCGACCTGAAATCGCGTTTTATAAGCAGTATGACCTCAGTATCCCGCATTCAGAAGTTCGTTATCTTTGTGAGAATAACTTGGCTAAACCTTGTAAGGTTTTGGATTTAGGCTCTGGTCGTGGTCGCAATAGTTTCTACCTTGCTCAGCAAGGCTATGATGTTACCGCCGTTGATATTAACCAAAATCATATTCAAGCTATTGAAACGGTTAAACAGCAATCGGGTATTGAAAATATCCATACCGCCTTATATGACATTAATACTCACCAAATCCAAGGTGATTATGACCTGATTATTTCGACGGTGGTGTTGATGTTCCTGCAACGGGACAAAATCGCTGATATTGTGGCTGATATGCAATCACACACGCTATCTGGCGGAATTAACATCGTGGTATGTGCGGTAGAAACGCCGGATGCGCCACTGGATAGGGTGCCATTCACGTGCTTCTTAAAACCGGGTGAATTGCAGCAGTATTACCAAGACTGGGAAATTTTAAAATACAATGAAAACCCAGGTCATCTGCATAGAACGGATGCGCAAGGTAACCGAATCAAACTGAACTTTGCAACGCTGATTGCCAAGAAAAAATAGTCATTGATTGAAGATAAAATGGGTTGCTTAGGCAACCCATTTTGACATCTGTTTTAGGCATTTGAGGCGGTAGCTTGTTTTTCACTGCGCTCTAATGTCTTTTCCAGTAGGACAGAATAAAGAGGGCGACCGCCAAGGAATTGCGCTACCATCGTGGCACCAATACAGGTGATAATCATGGGTAAGATAAGTTGATAGTTACTGGTCATTTCTAAGACTAATACAATGCCCGTCAATGGCGCACGTACGGTGGCGGCAAATAGCGCGCCCATCCCAGCAATCGCAAAAGTACCCACTTCGATAGAATAGTTAGGGAATAGTTCAAGTGCCGCGTAACCATAAATTCCACCAAATAGTGTACCAAGCGCTAATAATGGTGAGAAAATCCCTCCCGGCGCGCCAGAGCTAAAGCTGATTGTTGAGGTTAAAAATCTCAGCGCAAAAAACACCATTAGTAGAGTGATTGTGAAGCTATTAGCCACCATTTGATGGATAACGCTATAACCACCACCCACAACTTCAGGTGCAAATACACCGATAGCACCACAGCTGCCACCAATCAGTCCACCCATCAGGACAAATCGTGAGATTTTGTTTTGATAAAACGCTAAAAACCGGCTTTGTAGATAGAGCAAGAATCGGTTAAAGGCAATTCCTACGACACCAAATAGCATGCCCAAAATTAGATATAACCACAGTGTTTCCATTGGGGCTGCTGAGAATTGACCAATATTCAGTACGGCGGCTTCGCCATTAATCAACCGATAAACGATGGTGGCAGTCACTGCACCAATAAACACCGCTTTGATGGAAATTAAGCTGTATTTAAACTGCGGGCGCATCTCTTCAATGATAAATAATATTCCAGCTAATGGCGCATTAAATGCGGTGGAAAGACCCGCAGCGGCACCAGCCGCCAATAATGTATGACGAGATTCATTATCTTTAAGGCGAAATAAATCATAAAACATTTGGCTAATGTTCGCCCCGAGTTGCACGGTAGGACCTTCACGTCCAAGGACCATGCCTGAACCCAGTGTACCCAATCCCCCGATAAATTTAACGGGGATTACTCGCCACCATCGTACCGGACGTAAATCTTGCAATGCCCCTTCGATTTCAGGGATCCCTGAGCCACCCGATTCTGGGGAAAAGCGCTTGACCAAATAATAGCCGAGCATAGCTAACAGCGCGGAGGCAACGAACATGGCGGGGATTATCAACCATTTATTGGTGACATACTGATTGACGGAAGAGACTCGAATATGACTGACCCACTCCGTACCCAGCATAAATAGGGAACCAATCAGTCCAACGACAGCACCAATAATAGCTGCTAAAACAAGCACTTTGAGTGGTGTTTTATCAGATTCTTTTAGGTGGCGTAAAAAACTAAAATGGGTTTTGTTGTCTGATTTTGGAGTCGAATTAGCCTGCGTCATCGCTTTTTGATTCTCTTAAAATGATTTAACAACAATAACTTATGAATAGTAACTTATACACAAAAACAATTGTTCATAGTATAGCAATACTGTTTTGAAACCCCAGTGAAAAATGCAGTTGGGTAGGTAGAACGGATAATTGTACGCTATTGAATAATTCTTATTTACAGTAAAGCTTAATGTAGATCAACAAACCGTTAGATAGGATCTCAAGGCACTTTTTTATTTAAATAAAAGGGGTAATCTTAATGTTGTATATGAAATGCAACTTAAGAGGTTTTCTCCATGTATTGTGTGCAATGTGAACAAACAATTAGAACTCCAGCAACCAATGGTTGCGCTTATTCGCAAGGTATGTGCGGAAAAACCGCTGAAACTTCAGACTTGCAAGATTTATTAGTCGCGGTACTGCAAAGCCTATCTGCAAGTGCAGTGGTAGCGCGTGAATTGGGCATTATCGATCATGATGTGGACAGTTTTGCTCCGCGTGCCTTTTTCTCGACCTTAACTAACGTGAATTTCGATTCTGAACGTATTATCGGTTATGCCCGTGAAGCGATTTATCTGCGCGATAAATTAATCAAACACTGCCTATCTGTGAATAGCGCAGTGGCATTTAATCACCCACTGATTAACCTGCAACTAGCAGGGCAAGATATTCAATCACTGCAACAACAAGCGGCACAATTTGCATTAGATATTGATAAAGCCCAAATTGGTGATGATATTCATGGTTTACGTATGCTGTGCCTGTATGGTCTAAAAGGGGCAGCGGCATATATGGAACATGCTCACGTTCTGGGGCAATTTGATAATCAAATTTATGCCCAATACCATGAAATAATGGCGTGGTTAGGAACGTTACCCGCAGACATGAATGAGCTGCTTGATAATGCGATGGCTATCGGCATGATGAACTTCAAAATCATGGAAATTTTGGATGCAGGTGAGACTAGCGAGTTTGGTCATCCGGTGCCAACTGAAGTGAATGTACGCCCTGTAGCAGGTAAATGTATTTTGATTTCAGGTCATGACCTGAAAGATTTAAAAATGCTGTTAGAACAAACTGAAGGAACCGGCGTCAACATTTACACCCATGGTGAAATGTTACCTGCTCACGGTTATCCTGAGCTGAAAAAATATTCACACTTAGTCGGTAACTACGGCAGCGGTTGGCAAAATCAACAAGTGGAATTTGCCAAATTCCCAGGTCCTGTATTAATGACCTCTAACTGTATTATCGACCCTGGTGTTGGTGAATATAAAGACCGTATTTGGACTCGCAGTATTGTGGGCTGGCCGGGTGTCAAACACATCACAGGAGACAGTTTTGCTGACATGATTGCTCAAGCTCAGCAAATGTCAGGTTTCCCATACACAGAAATTGAACACAAAATTACTGTTGGTTTTGGTCGTCAGACATTACTTGGCGCCGCAGATGCAGTGATTGACTTAGTGGCTCAGAAAAAACTGCGTCATGTATTCTTAGTCGGCGGCTGTGATGGTAGCCGTGGTGAGCGCAGTTACTACACAGATTTCGCACGTAGCGTACCAAAAGACTGCCTCATCTTGACATTGGCATGTGGTAAATACCGCTTCAATAAACTGGATTTCGGTACCTTAGAAGGCTTACCACGCTTGCTGGATGTGGGTCAATGTAACGATGCTTATTCCGCCATTATGTTAGCGGTGAACCTAGCAGAGAAATTAGGTTGTGGTGTGAATGATTTACCTCTAAGCCTGATCCTTTCTTGGTTCGAGCAAAAAGCGATTGTTATTTTGTTAACCTTGCTGGCTTTGGGGGTGAAAAATATTTATACCGGACCAACCGCGCCAGGCTTCTTAACTGAAAACTTGCTGAATATTCTGAATGAAAAATTTGGTATGCGCAGCATTACCACGGTTGAACAAGATTTGGCGGAAATTCTGCCTGCATAAAACGGAAGGAAACCAAGGAGGAAGGGGCTTCCTCCTTGCAAGGAGTCACTCATGACCATGCCAACAAGCTTATGTCCAAACAGAATGCAAATTCACTCAATTGTGCAAGAAACCTCTGATGTTTGGACTATTAACTTAATTAATCATGATTTTTACCAATACGAACCGGGGCAATATGCGCTCGTGAGTATCAAAAACAGTGATGAAGTCATGCGCGCTTATACCTTGTCTTCATCTCCGGGACAAAGCCGTTTTATCTCCATTACCGTGAGGCGATTAGACGAGGGTGCAGGCTCTTGCTGGCTGACGGGGGAAGTGAAACCAGGGGATTACCTGTGGTTATCTGAGGCGCAAGGTGAATTTACCTGTGCAAATGTGCAAAGCAACCAATACTTAATGCTGGCGGCAGGTTGCGGTGTCACTCCGATTATGTCGATGACCCGCTGGTTGATGGCGAATCGACCAGAAACAAATGTCAAAGTGCTGTTTAATGTTCGTGATGAAAAGCAGGTTATCTTTGCGAATGAATGGCAAAAATTGGTTCAACAATATCCTCAGCGTTTACAGCTTTGCATCATGCCGGAAACACCGGATAACGGGGGAGTTGCACAAGGTCGCTTAAGCCAAGAGAAATTGCTGGAGTTAGTGCCGGATATTAATAAGCGAGTGGTGATGACCTGTGGACCCGTTCCTTATATGAAAAATGTTCAGCAGTTTTCCAAAGCATTAGGTGTGCCAGTGGAACATTTCTTTATGGAACGTTTTACCACTGGCGGTGATGAAGCGGTAAGTGAAGAGGTGCTTAACTTAAAAATTCGTCATCGTTTAGTCAATTTTAGCGTCCCAGTCGGAACGTCATTATTGTCGGCACTAGAGCAAAACAAACAGCCGGTGATCGCAGCATGCCGTGCTGGTGTATGCGGTAGCTGTAAAACCAAAGTACTCTCAGGTAATTATACAACCAGCAGTACGATGACATTAACGGCAGACGAAATTGCTAATGGATATGTTTTAGCGTGCAGTTGTCAATTACAGGGCGACACAGAAATCGCTTAATGAGTTTTCGATAATATCATTTTGAGAATGCCTCATTCATTGCCACCTTATTTTAAATATAAATAAGGTGGCTTTTTTGTTTATTAATCGGCTTGTTTGCGTTTCGAAATATAATTAAAAATAAGCCGATAATTCATTACGTTATTATCACTTTATATATTATGAATAATATAATTTCCCATTAAAGTTACAAATGGTTACACGCTGAATTCTTGATACACATTAACTTAAACGAAACTTAAACAAGGGGAGGCTATTAAAAAAAGGGCACAGTAAAAGGGTGGAAATTAAGCATTCAGTGGGTATAATTCGCGCCGCATCCAAAGTGCAGTATCTCGTTAGGCGAGGCTCCTATACAAACATAGGTTACTGATCTGACGACGTCGAGAGACGCCCAAGATTAGGACAGGATATATCGACCGAAGGTATATCCCCATGTAACTTCCTGCTTTATGCAGGATACGTTGTATAGTGCTAAAACCGAGACGAAGAGATAGCAAACGCATTCTCTCATCTGGTTTCGCCCCTATGTGAGTACTGTTTGAGTAAACAACAGTAATAGGGACCAAAAAAATGACATTCTCTACCCAGAACAAAGCGGGTGCAGTAGCAATTGCACAGTCCGCAATGAAAGACGCACGTCAAAAGTCTAATCAAACACAACCCACTAAAATTGATGATTCAACTGTTCACGCATATATGAGCCAATCTTATTTGCCTGTTTCGGTTGCAGACTCTGTGGCATGTGTGAAGAAAAGCCTTATTGAACACCTCGATGGCGAACAAATTCCAACGTATTTATTTGTCGTAGATAGTGAAAACTATTTAAATGGAATTTTGTCCGTTAAATCATTACTTGCCGCATCAGAAGATTTATTAGTGTCGGACATTATGCGCCACAATTATTTCTCTGTTTTTCCTGAACAATCACGTCACGATGTTTATGATTTAATTAATCATAGTGGTTTGGATATGATCCCCGTTGTTCAGTTTGGTAAGTTGATGGGGGTATTACGTCCTCAAGATATCGCTGAATTAATTGAAGATGAAAATACCCTCGATGCACAATTGCAGGGTGCGACTACACCATTAGAAGAGCCTTACTTAACCACTAGCCCAGTCACTCTGTGGCGTAAGCGTGTTGTGTGGTTACTGATGCTGTTTGTCGCGGAAGCGTACACTGGAACGGTACTTAAAGCATTTGAAGAGCAGCTTGAGGCGGCTATTTCATTGGCATTCTTTATTCCATTATTGATTGGAACCGGTGGTAACAGTGGAACACAGATCACCTCGACCCTTGTCAGAGCGATGGCATTGGGCGAAGTGAGTTTACGTAACCTCGGCGCGGTACTGAAAAAAGAAGTTTCAACGTCGTTCTTAGTAGCCATTACTATAGGGGCAGCTGCGTTAATTCGTGCTTGGATTTTAGGTGTGGGTCATGAAGTGACTATCGTGGTCAGTTTAACGATTGTGGCAATCACCGTGTGGAGTGCGATTGTTTCTTCCATTATTCCAATGGTTCTGAAAAAATTAAAAGTTGACCCAGCGGTAGTTTCTGCGCCGTTTATTGCAACATTTATTGATGGGACTGGCTTAATTATTTACTTTGAAATCGCTAAATTGGTGATGACGGAGTTCGCCTAAGTTCGGACCAACCTCTTGATGCGGCAGGGAATTAGCTCTCTGCCGCTGACGCAATCTCTCGCTTAAGAATTTCCCCGCACTTTCGACATAAATATTGATTTTCCCCACGCTCAACTTTGTTATGCCTTCTGATGGTCAACTCGTGAATGGTGTCGCAGCCACAAAGATAACGGAATGTTCGGCTTTTGACGCTAGTGACCGCAAAGTTATGAGTCCGTTTCGGGGTTACGCCTAAAACATTTTGCATCATCCATTTCCATTCATTGCCATGGGGAGCTACCCCTTTTCGACCAAAAACCCGGTAAACCAGTAAGTGAGCGAGTTCATGGGGGATGACTTCATCCACGAAATTATCTGGATTTTCAATTAACAGCGTTGGATTAACGCGAATTTCCCAATCTTTGAGATAGGCACTGCCAGCAGTGGTACCACGTTGCTTATAGTTGATGACGGGCTCTGGAAATGTTTGCTCCAGTTTTTGCTCTGCTAACGTGAGTTTTTCACGCAAGGTTTTCATCACTCGCTGCTGGAGCATGATGGGGACTCTGATCGTTTTCATGTGGTCAAGAATACGTGAAGCCATATAGTTCTCACAAGTGATAATTGACAATAAATATATAAGTTAATATATTATTATTAAGTATAATGATATCTGTAAGTAAGTAGCTAGGACACGAAGATGCAAAAGAGTGAACAACCCAACTCAGAACAGCTGCTTTTAGCAATGACTCAAGCGGCAACGCAAACGGCGTCATTATTAAAAACACTGGGGAATCCAGATAGACTGTTATTGCTATGCCAATTAACCCAAGGTGAAGCGTGTGTGAGTGATTTAGAAGCGTCACTCGGTATTCAACAGCCCACATTGTCACAGCAGTTAACCGTGTTAAGAAACGAGGAATTGGTAGCGACTCGTCGCGAAGGTAAACGCATTTATTATTCTATTGCAGATGAGAAATTGTTTATCTTACTCAATACTTTGTACCAACTTTATTGTCCTGTGAAGGGGAATTAATATGACGATTGATTGGGTCAATTTCACGCCATGGTCAGCGGCGATTGGCGGTATTTTAATTGGTTTAGCGGCAGCAATATTACTGATTTTAAATGGTCGGATTGCAGGGATCAGCGGGATATTAGCGGGGGTTCTTAAGCCCGTGAAAGGGGATACGGCTTGGAAGCTCGCTTTTATTGTCGGTATCTTAGTGGCACCGCTACTGTTTACTGCCTTTGTGTATGCACCTGAAGTTACGATTACCACCAGCACGCCGTTACTCATTGCCGCTGGGCTGTTAGTAGGATTTGGTACTCGACTCGGCGGTGGATGTACTAGCGGCCACGGTATTTGCGGTATGGCAAGGTTTTCCCGCCGCTCCATTATTGCGGTCGTTATTTTCATGCTGGTGGCATTTATCACGGTTGCCGTCATTAATCATTTTGGTTTAAGAGGGTAATTCAATGCCAATCATCGTTGCGTTAGTCTCTGGAATTTTATTTGGATTGGGGTTGCTGCTGGCTGGTATGGGTAATCCCGCTAAGATTTTGGCTTTCTTGGATATCACTGGCAATTGGGATCCATCGCTATTAGTGACGATGGTCGTTGCCATGGTCATCAGTGCTATTGGGTACCAGTTCGTGAAAAAGCGCAAATCCAGTGTGTTAAATTGTCCATTGCAGATCCCAACCAGCAAGCTTATTGATAAGAAGTTACTTATTGGTAGTGCATTGTTTGGCTTAGGTTGGGGACTTGGGGGGATTTGCCCAGGACCTGCCATTTTATTAACGGGTATGGGACTGACTCAAGGTATTTTGTTTACGCTGGCGATGATAGCGGGAATGGCCATTTTCCAACTATTTCAGCGTACTGAAAAATAATCATGGCTCTGGGGCAACTAACCTGTTTATCCAACACAAAATATGAAGCAAGTGGAAAGGTTATTTGATTCATCGAGGTGGTTATACATTACAGATATAAAAAAACCCATCATAATGATGGGTTTTTTGCTAATCGTCAGAGACGTTAGCGGAGATTACAGACCTGCAGCTTCGCGCAGTTGTGCCGCTTTGTCGGTTTTTTCCCATGGGAATTGTGGACGACCAAAGTGACCGTAAGAAGCCGTTTGTTGGTACATTGGGTGTAACAGATCCAGCATTTGAATTAGACCGTAAGGACGTAAGTCAAAGAATTCGCGGACTAATTTTACAAGCAATGCTTCGTCAACTTTACCCGTACCGAACGTTTCTACCATGATAGAGGTAGGCTCTGCGACACCGATAGCGTAAGAAACTTGGATTTCACAACGGTCAGCTAAACCTGCAGCAACGATATTTTTTGCAACATAACGCGCAGCATAAGCAGCAGAACGGTCAACTTTTGATGGATCCTTACCAGAGAATGCCCCACCACCGTGACGTGCCATACCGCCGTATGTATCGACGATAATTTTACGACCAGTTAAACCACAGTCACCCATTGGCCCGCCGATAACGAAACGGCCTGTTGGGTTGATGAAGTATTTAGTCGCTGGAGATAACCATTCCGCAGGTAGAACTGGCTTGATGATCTCTTCCATAACCGCTTCGTGTAAAGCTTTTTGGTCAATATCTTCTGAGTGCTGTGTGGACAGAACTACCGCGTCAATACCGACAATTTTGTTGTCATCGTATTGGAAGGTGACTTGGCTTTTCGCATCTGGGCGTAACCATGGCAGTGTGCCATTTTTACGAACTTCAGCTTGGCGCTGCACTAAACGGTGTGCATAAGTCACCGGTGCAGGCATCAATACGTCAGTTTCGTTAGTTGCATAGCCAAACATTAGACCTTGGTCGCCAGCGCCTTGTTCTAAAGGATCTGCACGGTCAACACCTTGGTTGATGTCTGGTGATTGTTTACCAATTGCGCTTAATACTGCGCAAGAGTTGGCATCAAAGCCCATGTCTGAACTGGTATAACCGATTTCACGAACGGTTTTACGCGTAATTTCTTCAATATCGACCCATGCACTGGTCGTGATTTCACCACCAACCATGACCATGCCGGTTTTGACATAGGTTTCGCAAGCTACGCGCGCTTTTGGGTCTTGTTCAAGAATAGCATCAAGGACCGCATCAGAAATTTGGTCAGCAATTTTATCAGGATGCCCTTCTGATACGGACTCAGAAGTAAAGAGGTGTGTAGACATGAGATTAATACCTTAAGAATTCAAAGAACATTATAGTTGGATGTTTTAACATCTAGACGGCTATTCTAGACTTTTCAATGAAGAATTTCTACCTGTTTTTCAGCCTAAAATGATAAGCGCATAAATGGCTAATTCAGTTAGTTTTATCGTGAATGTGAAATTTTAGATAATTTGCTTTTGCATTTTAGGGCTATTCGAGGTATAAACTGCGACCGTAGCGGATGGTTGTTATTTCTCGCTATATGCCAGCAGGTCAGCCATGAGTCTGCTTTCTATCAGGAATGTTTATAACCGATTGAATTTTAATAGATGATTAAAATTCCCAAGGGGAAAACAGTTATATTGGGGGTTAATGGGCGATGATCCATAATCTACTGAATAACAGTATCCAACCGTCGTACGCGGATCGCCGTGTGACATTGGCTTTTACTTTCCTGTCTTTGTTTACTTCGTCACGAAGTTACCGTCATACCTATCATAGATCCTTAATACTTAGTCAGTAATCTGCTAGGTTTGTGGATGTATATTGTCACCGTTTAGACGTTCTAAGCACTTTTAATTACAATCTGAGTATCGCTGTTTCCCTGACATTACTGCCCAGTCGCACCATGCCTTTGGTGGGAGCTTGTCTGGAAGGAGAACGCATCACTCACCCCTCCATACTAGGAGTTTATTATGAATGATAATATCGCTCGCAAGATGCGCCAAACTTATAATGTTGCGTATTGGGGCGGTGGTTACTATCAGGTGAATGAGCGCGGAAATGTCTGTGTTTGCCCAAATCCTGAAAACCCTGACACTTTTGTTGATTTAGCTGAATTAGTTTACCAAGTTAAAGAAGAGCAGGAGCACTTACGCTTACCTGCGCTGTTCTGTTTCCCTCAAATTTTGCAGCACCGTTTGCGCTCTATTAACGCAGCATTTAAACGTGCGCGGGAATCTTATGGTTATAAAGGTGACTATTTCTTAGTCTACCCCATTAAAGTTAACCAACAGCGCCGAGTCATTGAATCATTAGTGAATTCGGGTGAGCCTTTAGGGTTAGAAGCAGGTTCAAAAGCAGAGTTAATGGCCGTGTTAGCCAACGCGGGTCGTACTCGCACCGTGATTGTGTGTAATGGCTATAAAGATCGCGAATATATTCGTCTCGCCTTAATTGGCGAAAAACTGGGTCACAAAGTGTATCTGGTTATCGAAAAAATGTCTGAGATCGAGATGGTGCTAGAGGAAGCGAAAAAGCTGGAAGTGACGCCTCGTTTAGGCGTGCGCGCCCGTTTGGCGTCCCAAGGCTCAGGCAAGTGGCAAGCCAGTGGTGGTGAGAAATCCAAATTTGGATTGGCAGCGACCCAAGTTTTGCAACTAGTGGAGATTTTACGTAATGCGAACCGTTTGGATAGCCTGCAATTACTGCACTTCCATTTAGGTTCACAGATGGCGAATATTCGTGATATCGCAACAGGTGTTCGTGAGTCAGCACGTTTTTACGTCGAGTTGCACCAATTGGGTGTCAACATTCAATGTTTTGACGTGGGTGGTGGCTTAGGCGTTGATTATGAAGGAACCCGCTCCCAGTCTGATTGCTCGGTTAACTATGGTCTGAACGAATACGCGAATAATGTCATTTGGGCGATTGGTGATGCGTGTGAAGAGTTTAACTTGCCTCATCCAACCGTAATCACCGAATCTGGTCGTGCGTTAACGGCTCACCATACGGTTTTAGTCTCTAACGTCATTGGTGTTGAGCGTAACGAATTTACGAAAACCACACCACCTAGTGAGGATGCTCCGCGTTCACTGGTCTCGTTATGGGAAACGTGGGAATCCATGCAGCATCAAGGTAACAGCCGCTCTTTACGTGAATGGCTGCATGATAGCCAGTTTGACCTGCAAGAAGCACATACTCAGTATGCACATGGTGTATTGGACTTAACACAGCGCGCATGGGCAGAAGAGCTATACTTGAATATCTGTCGCCGTATTCAGCAAGATTTAGACCCAAGTAATCGCGCTCACCGTCCAATTATCGATGAGCTGCAAGAGCGTATGGCGGATAAATTCTATGTGAACTTCTCGCTATTCCAATCGCTTCCTGATGCTTGGGGAATTGACCAAGTTTTCCCTGTTTTGCCGATTGAAGGCTTAGACAAGCCACTAGATAGACGCGCTGTATTACTGGATATTACCTGTGACTCCGACGGGATTATTGATCATTATGTTGACGGCGATGGGGTCGAAACCACCATGCCAATGCCAGCATATGATCCAGAAAATCCGCCGATGATTGGCTTTTTCATGATTGGGGCGTACCAAGAGATTTTAGGCAACATGCACAACTTGTTTGGCGATACCGCTGCCATTGATGTATGGGTCGATAGCCAAGGTAGTATGCGTTACTTGCAAAGCGAAGAAGGCGACTCTGTGGCTGATATGCTGCAATACGTGAAGTTGGTCCCTGAAGTGTTGCTAGAAAGCTTTATTGAGCAAGTTAAAGGCACCGGACTTAGCGATGAGCTACAAAAAGATTTTGTAAACGAATTTGAAAGTGGGTTGTACGGCTACACTTACTTAGAAGATGAATGATTAAGGAACAGTGATGATTAATAGCACATTAGGAAATCAGGTTGATAACTCACTGGTTTCAAACGCATTTGGTTTTTTACGTTTTCCGTTGAATTTCCAACCTTATAGCTCTGATGCGGATTGGGTGATCACGGGAGTGCCGTTTGATATGGCAACCTCAGGACGGGCGGGTAGCCGTCATGGACCTGCTGCTATTCGCCAAGTCTCAACTAACCTCGCGTGGGAAAGCCACCGCTGGCCATGGGATTTTAAATTAAAAAATAAGCTCAATGTGGTTGACTGTGGTGATGTGGTTTTTGCATTCGGTGATGCGCAAGATATGTGCGATAAGCTGCAAGCACACACCGAAAAACTACTGGAATCAGGTAAGCGCTGTTTAACATTTGGTGGTGACCACTTTGTGACTCTGCCGTTACTGCGCGCTCATGCAAAACACTTCGGTAAAATGGCATTAGTGCATTTTGACGCACATACCGATACGTACGGTAATGGTAGCTTATATGACCATGGCACGATGTTCTATCATGCGCCGAAAGAAGGTTTGATTGACCCTAATCATTCAGTCCAGATTGGTATTCGTACTGAACATGATTCGGACAACGGCTTTACAGTGTTAGATGCCGCTCAAGCCAACGATCGTGGTGTCGAGGATATGGTTGCTCAGATCAAACAGGTCGTCGGTGATATGCCGGTGTATCTGACATTTGATATTGACTGTCTGGATCCGGCTTTTGCGCCAGGAACCGGAACCCCAGTCATTGGTGGGTTAACATCAGATAAAGCGTTAAAACTGTTACGTGGTATTCAATCCCTGAATATTGTTGGAATGGATGTGGTCGAGGTTGCTCCAGCGTATGACCAATCTGAAATTACTGCATTAGCTGCCGCGACTATCGCGTTAGAAATGCTGTACATCCAAGCGTCTAAGAAGTAAAACGCCATTGATAATATAGGGTGCCTCAATGTGTTCATTGGGGCACCTTTTTTATTGTTTAAAGGCTGTGCTCTTTCAGTTGGGCAAGGATTGAATATGCTTGTGTCCATAGCACGGACCCTGCTTCATGAGAAAATAGAAAATGTTCATTGTGGGGAAAACGCTGAGCGAGTGTTTTACCAAAATCCGGTGAATGAACAGCGCTGACATCTTGCTCGCCATACCAGAGTGCAACTGGGCAGTGAATATCTTCAGGATTAAATTGCCACGGTTGTAATGCTAGTAATAAATCCTGCACATAACCTTGATTTCCCTGCATAAATGCGCGTTCCATACAATCACTGTAAGCAGCTAAAAAACTCTCTTCACTGTAAATTTGTTGATCAATTTCCGCACTGCAATTCAGAATAAATGCCAGTAGCCATTGTGATGTCACATTTCTCATTAGCCATTCAGATAGTGCCTCTGGCGTATGAATGGCTTGTTCCTGCATATTAATGACATCTTGTTTTAAATGATTTCTCGTTTCAGGAAACTCGAATTGATCTTGCCCAGAAACCAGTGATAGGGAAACAGGGGAACAGTAGTAGGCTAGTGCCATCGCAAAAACAGCACCTTGGGAGAAGCCGACGACGGAAAAAGACGGGATTTCCTGAGCATCGAGGAGTTGCTGAATATCTCGCGCAAAACGTTGTAGGGATTTATGCTCATCAAAGGCGGATTGACCTAATCCTGCACGCTCAGGGGTGATTAATCGAATATTGAGCTCATCAAGACGATCAATCCCAAAGCCAAGCGTACCGCTCATGCCAGCACCGGTACAAAAAATAACGGGAAAACCTTGTTCAGGTCCTGATTCATACCAACACAGAAGTCGCCCATCGGACAATTTCATCGACATGTGGCGAGTATTGGATATTTTGTTGCTATACATAATAAATACCTACAAGATAGAATTTTTAGTGCGACATGTTGATTTCTATCGCGAGTCATCAATGACTTTACAATTGTTATTTCCTATTTGCTAAAGCAGGTTTGTAGGGCAAATAAATGGGGCCTGCTTTAGATCAGCTTAGAATTTTAAATTAAGAAATAAGCTAATTACAAAATATACGCTCAATTAAGGCTATTTTACAGTCAAAAGGACAATTTATGGCATTTTCAGACTCAGAAAAGCAAATTTTATTATCAGTAAAAGGTGTGGGACCGATGGTGATCAGCCGATTAGAACAAATGGGGTTTTCATCATTAGCGCAATTGAGTGAAGCCTCTTATGAAGAGATTCTTATTTCTGGTGCGGCATTAACGGGGTCGAGTTGTTGGAAAAATAGCCCTCAGGCTAAAAAAGCGGTGGAAGGCGCCATTGCCGCAGCTAAGGACGCCTTACGCTAAGGTCTCTATTATTGTTTGTTTTTCATTTTCCACTTTTTACTGCGCAGAATATTGAGCATCTGAACTGACATTGAGAAAAACATCGCAAAGTAGATATAGCCTTTCGATACGTGAACTTGAACGCTTTCAAGTAATAAGGTAAAGCCCACCAGAATTAAAAAGGATAAGGCGAGAATTTTGATTGAAGGGTATCGTTCGACAAAATCACCAATCGGCTTCGCGGCGAACATCATAATCATCACGGCGATAATCACGGCTGCCATCATAATAAAAAGATGGTCAGATAACCCGACTGCGGTGATCACGGAATCTAAGCTAAAGATAATATCCAAGATGGCTATCTGTACAATTGCCCCCCAAAAAGAGGTCACTTTTTTCTGAGCGATCCCATCATCATCTTCCCCTTCGATGGTATCGAAAATCTCCTGACTGGATTTCCAAATCAGGAATAGTCCTCCCGCACACAAGATAAGGTCACGAGCAGAAACGGTATGTTCAGCCAATGTAAATAGCGGCGTGGTAAGCCGTGCAAGCCACGCAATAGAAGCCAGTAACGCTAAGCGCATTCCCATTGCGGCGATTAACCCAATGCGTCTGGCGCTGTTTTGTTGATGAGCGGGCAATTTACTGACGACAATACTTAAGAAAATAATATTATCGATACCCAATACGACTTCCAAAATTGTTAATGTTGCCAATGCCATCCAAGCATGGGGATCTAAGAACCACTCAAACATCTTATTGCCTTAAAAATGGAATAACGAATCGTCTGTTTTGGCACAGGCGATGCCTTGAACAATTAACCGAGATTAAAGTGCCGTGCTAATAATGGACCTGTAAAATCTTTTTTTAAATAGAAACCTCTCGGCAACGTCATAATGGGCTGACCCAGCTCACCAATACCTTCGGTTAGCGCTCTATTGTTTGCGGCTTTGGGGCGAATCTGTAGGACTTGCCCATGACGAGCTGTAATCGTTTCGACTTTTCCAAGCACGATTAAGTCCATCAACTCTTCCCAATCCTGACGTAAAAGTTGCTCCTCAAGAGGGGAAGGGCTCCAAATCAGTGGATTTGCAACACGTCGTTCAGCAAGCGGAATTTGACGTTCTCCCTCAATGGGAAACCATAGGATACGTGAAAGTTTGCGACGTACGTGGCTATTTTCCCATGTGAGTCCACTATTGCCAGTCAGTGGGGCAATAGAAACAAATGTGGTTTCTAAAGGGGCACCATGGCGATCAATGGGAATCGTTTTAAGCTCGATACCTATGTTCGCAAAATCTTGTTCGGCTTTACTGCCTGCGGTTGCACCTAAAAAATACTCTAACAAGGTACCGACCCAACCTTTATCTCGTTTAAGATCGGGAGGAATGGGGATCCCCGCTGCGGTGGCTAGCTCACCAAGTGTATAGCCCGCAAGGGCTTGAGCACGAGCGAGTAAGACTGTTTCATTTTCAGGAGGAGAAGGTGGTGTAAATGACATAGCCAGTAGAATGTAATTGTGTTTAAAAAATAACCAGAAAAATGGTCACAGGATAGGAAGAGTATAACACTTTTTAGTCACTGTATTTAACTGCATGATATATATATGTATATTGAATAATAATCACTGACGAAATTATGAATATTTAGGGTTATTCAACTTCATCCCAAGATAACCACAGGATCATGCACTAGGTTATCCACAGGATTTCTGGATAACTGTGAAAAACAGTGATTACTGTGTGCATTTACAGCCTTGACTAATGTCATTTATTGAAGCTCGTCACAAAAAGCGAGTAAGTTAAGTACATTCCTTGTGGATAAAACATGCATTGATTGATATTTGCTCAGTTAGACTCCTAAGAAAAAAACATCAAAAAGTAGACAGTGGATATCTCATGGGGAATTTATTCATCATCATGATTTATAATGCTTTATTTTTTTGTATGGTTTTTTGTTAGAAATGAACGATTAGGATATACCCTGATTACTATCTGGTTGTTAACATAGATATCCACAGAAAAAGTGAATAAAATCCATTTTACTCACGTTAACTGTTTATAACTATCATCAATTCTGTGTATTATCCTCAGTTGGCTTAAACCAAGCCGATTTAAAGTCAAACCAACCGAAGGTATTCATGCGTACACCTCGCATTGTTCTTTGCCCTTGAAGTTCTAACCAATGGTGAAAAATAGGATGGAAAACTTGGGAGTCAATTAAACTTTCACACCACGATTCAACATCCAATTTTTTCTGGCGCCACAGTTGTAACTCTCCATCGAGGCTTTTTCCTAAACATTGGCGTAATAACGGCATTTCATACAAAGTGGCAAAGATAGAAAATTCGAGCGGCTTGTAAAAATTGGCTGTAGAGAGCCAAATATCACTTTCAGCGTTACCATTAAACCAATCATCGTAGTCGACAATATTAATTTTTAACTCAACACCTTGGGTCTCCAATACCCGCTTCATAATTTGGCTTATCGCATAGAATTCATGATGATGGCGATAAAAAGTCACGGTTAGCTCTGTTAAATCTTCAGGTTTTGTACGCTGAGATAACATCTTACTGTGGTGCCAGTGAAGCAATAATCCATAGGCGGGCGCCCAATGACGTTGATAAAAAGATTCACAGTGTGCCAGTAAATTAACCGGTGTTAAAAAGCTGCACAGCCATTTACGGACATCTTCACGTTGAGATATGGCGGAACGCTGGTCGAATAACAGAAAGTAGCATCCTTCTTCCATACGGCTCTCTAGCGAGTCATTGTGACGTTTGTCACCATCCATTTTTAATGTGGTACACACCATTTGCTCAGAAAGCTCAGGAACCACCCAAATTGTGACTTCATCCAGTAAGGCTCGATAGCCAAAGTAGCGATCAAATGCGCTGATGGTTAGCTTCTGCGGAATATTGGTTTCGACTACATAAGGACCCGTACCAATGGGGCGTTGGCTAAAGTGCTCAATGGTTTCCCACTCTTTAGGAAGTATCGCGGCGTGAGGGCTTCCGAGTAGCCAAGGAAATTGCGTATCAGGATGACTGAGATGGACATCGATAACATACGGTTGCGGTGAGGTGACGGTCTGAATATGGGAAAATAGTGGCCAGCAGCGTTTTAATCTGAGTAACGAATGAATGATATCATCCACTTGCATTTCACGCCCATGATGAAAGTAGATAGCAGGGCGTAAATAGAAACGCCACTGTTGGTCATTGATAGCTTGCCAGTGATGGGCAATACCATCTTCTACTTCCCCTTTTTCCTCATTTAAGTGGGTTAATCCATTAAATATTTGGCTCATTAAATGGATTTCAGAGCGACGCATTGGTGTGCCAGGTAATAAATTCGGGAAATCGCGATAATAAATGATACGTAGCAGGTTTTTCCCTTGCCGATAACTGCGCTCCAGCTCTGATAAGACCATCTGGCGAATCGTTTCTTTATCACCCACGAGGGCGACTAATTTTTCAATGCTTTCTTCTTTTAATAACTGTTCTGCTTGTGCTTGCTGAAGCTCTAATCCATTGATATGAAAAATTAATGCGGAACGCTTTCCTCGTCCCGCTTCGGCTTGCCAACTGAGCCAACCATGAGCTTGCATATTATTGAGTAGAGTACGTACATGGCGACGAGAACAAAACAGGATCTCCGCAATATCTTGCAAAGTGGTTTCGCTGTTTTTTCCCTGAAAATGTTGCCACAAGCGAACAAATTGGGTTTGTAATCGAGAACTAGACATAAAAGAGGAACTCCGGAAAAAATTGCATCAATTTTAATATCCTATATTCCGTAGATAATAAGAGGCAGTAAGTAGCTCTATTGACCTGTCTGTTGCAGGTTTACTCCCCCATTTATTGAGTAATGGTATATTTACCAGCCGGTATGTGAATGCATATCGGCTTTTTTTCTTTTTTCTTCATATTTCACGTTGTGGCTGTGTTGGCTTCATTCGACTACTCAGGTCATATACTTATGTATGCTTCCCGAGATATCCTCATTTTGTCGCCTTGCCACAACATGAACTATTTTGAGAAAACGGTTTGATTAAACCCAGAATCATGATTATTTGAAATCATGGCATATTCAGAATTAATGGGGAAGGATTTATTGGTGGGCGCGGTTTGTTGGAGTTGAGTTCTACTTTTATGAAGACAAATAGGTAAGAAAAAGCCCACCGAAGTGGGCTCAGACCATGGACAAACCCATCAGGTTTGGGAATGGCTCTTTTAGGTTGTAAAATTAACAAGGAAAATCAATTTATTGATTTTCGCCTGATAACACAAAGAGGGAAAAACCACGCTTTTATCCCTCTTTGTCATCAACCTAAGCCCACCGAAGTGGGCTGGAGATTAATTCATAAAGGCGGGGAGTTTTTGTTCATAATCTTTAATTTGGTCGACGTGCTGTAATGTCAAACCAATACTATCTAAACCATTCATCATGCAATGGCGGCGGAAGCTGTCAATTTCAAAGGTATAAACTTTATCTCCTGCGGTAACGGTTTGTGCTTCTAAATCAACCGTAAATTGGCAACCTTCGTGGTTTTTAACATAGTTAAACATCTCATCAACTTGTTGCTCGCTTAATTTGATGGGCAACAATTGGTTGTTAAATGAGTTACCGTAAAAGATATCGGCGAAGCTTGGTGCAATAACGACTTGGATACCAAAATCAGTTAATGCCCACGGCGCGTGTTCACGGGATGAACCACACCCAAAATTCTCGCGAGCTAACAGAATGCTGGCACCTTTAAATACCGCTTTGTTCAAGACAAAGTCAGGGTTAGGTTGCTGCCCTTTATCATCTAAAAAACGCCAGTCATTAAATAAGTGCTGACCAAATCCGGTACGCGTGACTTTCTGCAAAAATTGTTTGGGAATAATCGCATCAGTGTCCACGTTCGCGGCATCTAAAGGGGCGACAATTCCAACATGCTTAATAAACTTATCCATGGTTTTCTCCTTTAGATTTGAATATCACGAACATCAGCAAAATGACCGTTGATAGCTGCGGCGGCTGCCATTGCTGGGCTAACTAAATGGGTACGTCCCGCACGACCTTGGCGACCTTCAAAGTTACGGTTGCTGGTGGATGCGCAACGTTCACCCGGATTTAAACGGTCATTATTCATGGCTAAACACATGGAGCAGCCGGGTAAGCGCCATTCAAAACCTGCTTCAATAAAGATTTTATCCAAGCCTTCTTGTTCTGCTTGAGCTTTAACAGGGCCGGAACCTGGAACCACAATAGCTTGCACACCAGACGCCACTTTTTTACCTTTCGCAATGGCTGCCGCAGCGCGTAAATCTTCAATACGTGAGTTAGTGCAAGAACCGATAAAGACTTTATCAATTTTCACATCGGATAATTTAATACCAGACTCTAATCCCATATAGGCTAATGCTTTTTCTGCGGAAGCTCGTTCAACAGGATCGGAGAAGGACGCTGGAGCAGGGATCGGCTGATTGATTGCTATTACTTGTCCAGGGTTGGTTCCCCAAGTAACTTGAGGGGCAATGGTGCTCGCTTGGATAGTAATAACCTTATCGAATTTTGCATCATCATCCGTTTTCAAGGTTTTCCAGTAAGCGACAGCATCATCCCAGTCCTGACCTTTCGGTGCAAATTGGCGTCCTTTCATATAATTAAAAGTAGTTTCATCAGGGGCAATGATGCCCGCTTTAGCCCCTAATTCAATCGCCATATTACAGACGGTCATACGACCTTCCATACTTAAGTTTTCAATTGCTTCACCACAGAATTCAACGATGTAACCCGTTCCACCTGCGCTGCCAGTTGTACCAATAATCGCTAATACGATATCTTTGGCGGTGATCCCCGCAGGTGCTTGACCAACCACTTCAATTTTCATTGTCTTGGCACGGGCTTGTTTTAAGGTTTGTGTTGCCATTACATGCTCAACCTCGGACGTACCGATTCCAAAGGCTAATGCACCAAATGCGCCGTGGGTTGCGGTGTGAGAGTCACCACAAACAATGGTGGTGCCTGGCAATGTAATACCTTGCTCTGGTCCCATCACATGGACAATTCCTTGGTATGGATGGTTTAAGTCATATAAGGTTACGCCGAATTCTTCACAGTTTTTCATCAACTCTTGCATTTGAATGCGCGCCATATCGCCACAGGCATTAATGTCTTTTGTCTGGGTTGATACGTTGTGATCCATAGTGGCAAATGTTTTGCTTGGCTGATGTAATGGGCGGTTTTTGGTCCTTAAGCCATCAAATGCTTGTGGTGAAGTCACTTCATGTACCAGATGACGGTCGATATAAATTAAAGGGATTTCATTTTCGACTTCACGTACGACGTGAGCATCATATAATTTTTGATATAAAGTCTTCGACATATTAAACCCCTTCTTCAATATAACGGGCGATGATGTCACCCATTTCACTGGTACTTATTGATTGACCATCACCGGCTAAATCCGCAGTGCGATAGCCATTTTCTAATGCCTTATTGACAGATCTCTCGATGGCATCAGCCGCATCGGCTTGGTTTAAACTGAAACGCAATAACATCGATGCTGACAAAATTTGTGCGATCGGGTTAGCGATATTTTTGCCAGCAATATCCGGTGCTGAACCGCCTGCCGGCTCATATAAACCAAAGCCATCTGCGTTTAAGCTAGCGGAAGGTAACATGCCCATGGAACCAGTGATCATTGCGCATTCATCGGAGATGATGTCACCAAATAAATTCGAGCACAGCACCACATCAAACTGAGAAGGCGCTTTGATCATCTGCATCGCGGCATTGTCGATATACATATGATTGACTTCAACGTCTGGGTATTCTTTTGCAATTTGGTTAACCACTTCGCGCCATAATACGGAGCTTTGTAAAACGTTAGCCTTATCAATCGATGTCACTTTATGACTACGCTTGCGAGCAGACTCAAAGGCAATACGTGCAATACGTTCAATTTCATAGCGGTGATAAACTTCGGTATCGAAGGCAAACTCTTCCGCGCCTTCACCTTGACGACCTTTCGGTTGACCGAAATAAATTCCCCCCGTTAATTCACGGACGCATAAAATATCAAACCCTTGAGCAGCAATATCCGCGCGTAATGGGCAGAATGCTTCCAATGCTTGATATAAGCGAGCAGGGCGTAAATTGCTGAATAATTTAAAATGCTTGCGTAATGGTAACAATGCACCACGTTCAGGTTGACTATCTGGAGGCAAATGCTCCCATTTAGGACCGCCCACTGAGCCAAATAATACGGCGTCGGCTTCCTCACACCCTTTCACAGTGGCTTGTGGCAATGGCTCACCATGGTTATCAATGGCAGCACCGCCTACATCGTATTCTCTGGTTGAAATCGTAATAGCAAAACGCTTACTGATTGCATTCAATACCTTATGAGCTTGAGCCATCACTTCAGGACCAATTCCATCTCCTGACAATACTGCAATATTAAAATTCTTAGACATGTTTACACCGCTTCCTTTGTGTTGAATTGTGATGCTTGGTGAGAAATTTTATGCTTTTCTTTTTCAACTTGTTCTGCACGCCAGATACTATTTAATACATGAACCATGGCTTTTGCTGATGATTCAACGATATCCGTTGCTAATCCCATTCCATGGAAACGACGACCGAAGCATTCGGCGACGATATCCACTTGCCCTAATGCATTTTCTCCCTGACCTTTAGCAGATAATTGGTAAGAAACCAATTTCATTGGGTAATTTGTGATTTTGCTAATGGCTTGGTAGATGGCATCGACAGGACCATTCCCTGTGGCAGCCTCCGATTTTTCTGTTTCACCGCACTGCATTTTGACCGTGGCGGTTGCCACGATACTAGAGCCGGATTGTGTACTGAAGTAATCCATCACAAAGTGGTCAGTTTCATCTTGTTGTTTAGCAAAGAAGGCTAATGCTTCTAAATCATAATCAAACACTTGACCTTTTTTATCCGCTAAACTCAAAAATGCGGTGTACAGTTCATCCAAATTAAAATCTTTACCTTCGTGATACCCCATTTCTTCCATGCGATGTTTCACCGCAGCGCGACCAGAACGCGAAGTTAAGTTTAATTGCTGCGCTTTTAATCCAATGGATTCTGGCGTCATAATCTCGTAGGTTTCGCGATTTTTTAATACGCCATCTTGGTGGATACCTGATGAGTGTGCGAAAGCATTATTCCCCACAACGGCTTTATTAGCCGGAATTGGGGTATTACATAATTGGCTCACTAATTGGCTGGTGCGGTAGATTTCTTTGTGATTGATATTGGTGTGCACACCTAACATCTGTTCGCGTAATTTAATCGCCATAATCACTTCTTCTAACGCAGTATTACCGGCACGTTCGCCTAATCCATTAATTGTACCCTCTACTTGGCGAGCGCCTGCTTGAACTGCGCTGATGGAATTCGCGACTGACATGCCCAAGTCATCGTGGCAGTGTACCGAAATAACCGCTTTATCAATGTTAGGTACGCGTTCATATAAAGAAGAGATAATGCCGCCGAACTGATATGGCGTGGTGTAACCCACGGTGTCAGGAATATTAATGGTGGTCGCCCCTGCGCCGATCGCTGCTTCTACAATACGGCATAAGTTGTCGATATCAGTACGACCAGCATCTTCGCAAGAAAACTCGACATCATCGGTATAGCGTCGAGCACGTTTAATTGAGTTGATAGCCATATCCATCACCCCATCGAACGTTTTATTTAATTTCTTTTGCATGTGCAAGTTGGAGGTGGCTAAGAACACATGGATACGGAATGCTTCGGCGACTTTCAAGGATTCCGCAGCAACATCAATATCATTTTCAACACAACGTGCTAATGCGCAGATGCGGCTATTTTTGATTTCACGCGCAATAGTTTGGACAGATTCGAAATCACCAGGCGATGAGACAGGGAACCCAGCTTCAATAACATCGACACCTAAGCGCTCTAAAGCGAATGCAATTTGCAGCTTTTCCTTCACGGATAAGCTGGCTTGTAATGCTTGTTCGCCGTCACGTAAGGTCGTATCGAAGATGATAACTTGGTTGCTCATAATGTGTTCCTCATAGACTAAATTTTGTTGTTATTGATTCTGTTTGCTTGGTTCCCATCTAGCCGCAGGCATAAAAAAACCCGCTGGTTGCGCGGGCTTTTTCATGTTTGTGGACAGTGTTTGTTATTTTCTATCCATAAGCATACCGCGCAATTTGTCTGCGAGTAGTAGTAGGCTTAGTAGGCGGATAGAAAATGTCATGGATAACTGTCTCTCATATAATTTCAACTAATCTGTTTTTATTGATACGTGATTTCAATAATGTTGTCAAACTTAATTTTCTGAAGCGCATATTCTACGATCGGGAGTTTTAGGGCGTAATTGGATGTTACGTCTAATATTTATAATTTCTATGATGTTTTTACCTATATTTGCAGGTGGTTGTTAGTTTAAAATTCCGCCTAAAAATTCATGGCATGAGAGTATTTTTATGCAAAAGTTGTTTTGAGTATGTTTCTACCTTAGAGGTATGCAGAGGTTAGATGAAAACCGTCATTATCATTGATAGCGGATATACTTCAAATAAGGTTAATTATGTAATAAATGAATAATAAAAAATTAATCTGATAATGAGATGCAAGCGCATTTCCTGAAGATATTTATTATGATTTATTCTTGAAATTGTTTTATTATTTTTATTGGAATGAAGGTGGTTTTAATAAGTTACACACACTCATTACGCTGATGAATATTTGCATTTTATGATGATATCTATATCTCGATTCTAATTTATGGTTAAAAAGAATAGAAACGTCGTTTTAATAAATGCAGGGAAAGCGAAATAACTTATCATGTATAAGTTGTTTTAAAAATAATATTTAATGATTTTATATTTTTCGTCAATATTGCTTTGATGGATCATGTTCATTAATTAAAAATGATAAATATATTTAGTGGAGTTAAAAATGACTGATTTTGATACGATCTCAACAGCAAAAAAAGAAAGTAGCGATATTCATCTACGTAATGTTGATCTGAACTTATTGACCGTTTTTGATGTTGTGATGCAAATGCAAAATGTCACTCGTGCGGCACAAGTGCTAGGTATGTCTCAGCCAGCTGTGAGTAACGCAGTATCTCGATTAAAATCGATGTTTAATGATGAGTTATTTGTGCGTTATGGGCGTGGTATTCAACCAACCTCTCGCGCTAAACAATTATTTGGTCCAGTAAGACAAGCGCTTCAATTGGTTCATAATGAATTACCGGGTGCCGGATTTGATCCAAGACAGAGTGAAAGAGAATTCAACTTATCGATTTGCTCACCATTAGATATTCGCTTAGCTGCAATGATTGTTGATAAATTTAAAACTACGTCGCCAAATATTCAAGTTTTCATTCATTCATTTTTAGGTAATAACATAGCTCACCAATTAAAATATCAAGAGATAGATTTTTTCTTGGGATATAATCAATTCGAAAAACCCGAATATCAACATCAGGTTTTATTTAATGATGAATTAGTGTTAGTCGTTGCAAATCACCATCCAAGAATCGAAAATATTATAAATCAAGAGATGCTGAGTAATGAAAGACACGCTATCATGGCGATGGATAATATTGGGTCATTCAGTAAGCTTTATTACCATAATACCGATCTCTCACATACGGTCAGTTACCAAGGAACTGACTTAAGCAGCGTTTTGAATATTGTCGCGCAAACAGATTTGGTGGCGATTGCCCCTAAATGGTTAGTTGAACATCATGCGAATCAACTACAGTTACGTATGCTGTCATTACCGTGGGAAGAGAAGACGCGCCCATGCTATTTAACGTGGCATGAATCTACCGCGCGTGATAAAGGTCATCAATGGATGAAAGCGCAATTTTGTCAAATGATCGAACAGCTGTAAGCTAACTCAGTCTCATTTATTTAGCGGTAATTTTAACTCGCCAGAGTGAAAACAATGGCGAGTTTTGTAGCGTCTGTAGCATTTGCGAAAAATTTACATTTTATTCCTTTCCTCACTAATCTTTCCGCTATACACTCCAGTCATTCAGCTAACAGTTGTAAGCTGAAAATAATAAAAAGTATTAGATTAAGTTATTTGTGAGTGTACCGAATGACTTAAAATTTAAATGACCTATAGGGAATACACATTGATAACTGAGAATCTATATCCATATCATATAGTTAACCGCATACGTTCCAGAATGGACGCGAGCGAGTCAGCGGATCGGATAGCTTTCAGTCAATGGGACAACGGACACCAGTCTGAGCTAACTTGGGCAGAAGTGGATACAAAAACCACCGATATTGCTCGCCAGCTCTTGGCAATGAATGTTGCTCCACAAGAGAATATTGGGCTTTTTGCTCAAAACAGTATGAATTGGTCTTTGGTTGATATTGCAGTACTGCACATTAAAGCTGTGACTGTTCCGCTATATGCAACGAGCAGTGTTGACCAAGCCGCCTATATCATTAATGATGCCAACATTAGAATCCTCTTTGTTGGCTCTCAAGAGCAATATCACGTTGCTTGCCAGTTATTAACTCATTGCCCTCAGTTAACCGCTATTATTGCATTAGATGAAAGTGTTGAGCTCGACAGCCAAGTGGCAAACAGCATGCACTTGTCCACATTCATGTCCCTAGCTCAACCGGATTATCAAGCAGAGTTGGATGCACGTATTGCAGCACAAAACTTAAGCGATCTATTTACGATTATCTATACTTCGGGCACGACGGGCGAGCCGAAAGGGGTGATGCTGGATTATTACAATATGGCATCCCAGCTTTACCTTCATGACAACCGCTTAGAGTTGTCAGAAGAGGATGTTTCTTTATGCTTCCTGCCACTTTCTCATGTTTTTGAACGCGCATGGAGTTTTTATGTGATGCACAGTGGTGCACGTAATGTCTATTTAACCGACACCAACATGGTGAAAGAGGCGCTTGCTGAGGTTAAACCGACCGTCATGTGTGCCGTGCCGCGCTTCTATGAAAAAGTCTATAGCGCAATACAAAGCAAGGTATCCCAAGCACCATTAATGCGCCGCATGATTTTTAAATGGGCGATTGCGATTGGGAAACAGAAAGTCAAGAGGATGGCGAAAGGTCAGTCGCTGTCATTCCTGAATAAGCCATTGTACGCATTAGCGGACAAACTGGTTTTGAGCAAAATTCGTCAAGGACTTGGTGGGCGTATTCGCTTTATGCCAGCCGCAGGTGCGCGTCTCGATGATGATGTGATTGCCTTTTTCCTCTCTGCGGGTGTGGATATTAAATATGGTTATGGAATGAGTGAAACCTGTGCAACGGTTTCATGTTGGGAAGACAATAAATATCCATTAGGCTCTATTGGTACGCCACTTTCTGCTATTTCTGTGCGTATTGGAGAAAATGACGAAATTCAAGTCAAAGGTCCTGTGGTCATGAAGGGCTACTACAATCGCCCACAAGAAACGATTGATACGTTTACTGCGGATGGTTGGTTGCGTACAGGCGATGCAGGTAAAATTGATGCCCAAGGAAATTTATATATTACGGATAGACTAAAAGATTTAATGAAAACGTCTAATGGTAAATATATTGCGCCGCAAGTGATTGAGGGTGTTCTTGGTCAAGATCGATTTATTGAGCATATTGCGGTGATTGCGGATGCGCGCAAATTCGTCTCCGCATTAATTGTGCCTTGTTATGATAGCCTTGAAGAGTACGCAAACTCGATTAACTTAAAATACCGTGACCGTTTGGAATTACTCAAAGATTCAAAAATAGTAGCGTTGTTTGAAAGTCGCTTAAAGGATTTGCAAAAGAATCTAGAGCATTTCCATCAAGTGAAGCGTTTTACATTGTTGCCGACGAATTTTTCTATGGAGAAAGGTGAGTTAACCCCAACGCTTAAATTACGCCGGAAAATTATTTCTGAACGTTATCGACTCGAAATTGAGTCTATGTATCAAGAGTAATTCAGTCGTTCATTGTTATTTCTAAGCCCTTCAGTGGTTATTCCTGGGGGGCTTTGTTTTATCCACAATTTCGTGAAATCCGTGTTGCGACTATTTTTGCTGACCTTTTAGTTATTTCAGCTCTATTTCGATTGAAAACTAGTCAATGCATCTGCTGAAATTTCATGTTCAAGACAAAACGAAATCTTCTTTAATTTCTGTGTGAAATCAAATTTGCGTCCCTTATGTGGGAGGGATATGTTAATAGCTGAATTTATGACTAACTTAATAAAAATTAAAGAGGGTCGTTAGGCTCTCTGTTAACTTGCAAATAGTCTGAGGGCAAACTCATGGAGATGTTGTCGGGAGCAGAAATGGTCGTCAAATCATTGATTGACCAAGGTGTTAAACATGTATTTGGATATCCAGGCGGTGCTGTTCTGGATATTTACGATGCACTGCATACGGTTGGGGGTGTTGAACATATTCTCGTTCGTCACGAACAAGCTGCGGTGCACATGGCTGATGGTTATGCCCGCTCAACGGGGGATGTCGGCGTTGTTTTAGTGACTTCGGGTCCGGGTGCCACGAATGCGATTACAGGGATCGCAACAGCATATATGGACTCTGTGCCAATGGTTGTTTTATCGGGGCAGGTAGCGAGTTCTTTGATCGGGAATGATGCATTCCAAGAATGCGATATGGTGGGTATTTCACGCCCGATTGTGAAACACAGTTTTTTAATTAAACACGCCAAAGAGATCCCCGAAACCATCAAGAAAGCTTTTTATATTGCCGCAAGTGGACGTCCAGGTCCCGTAGTGATCGATTTTCCGAAAGATACCGTAAATCCCGCTGCAAAGTACCCGTATCGCTACCCTGAATCGGTTTCATTGCGCTCATATAACCCAACATTACAAGGTCATAAAGGGCAGATTAAGAAAGCATTGAGCAAATTAGTTGCGGCCAAAAAACCGGTGCTGTATGTCGGTGGCGGGGCGATTAATGCGAATTGTTCGGCTGAATTAATGACGTTAGCGGAAAAGCTCCAACTGCCAGTCGTATCAACATTGATGGGACTTGGTGCATTCCCTGAAACGCATGCGCAATCAGTCGGTATGCTTGGGATGCATGGCACGTATGAAGCCAATAAAGTGATGCATCATTCGGATGTTATTTTTGCGGTTGGGGTGCGTTTTGACGACAGAACAACGAACAATTTAGAAAAATATTGCCCTAATGCGACAGTGATTCAAATTGATGTGGACCCAACCTCGATATCTAAGACAGTAAAAGCGGATATTCCTATCGTTGGCGACGCCAAATTAACGTTGGAGCAGATGATCGCACAGTTGGATCATGTGGCTGCTGATCAGGATGCGACGGCGTTGCAAACTTGGTGGAAAGAAATTAGCGTTTGGCGGGAAAAACAGTGCCTCAAATACACCTTAAATCCGAATAAAGTGAAGCCCCAACAGGCCATTGAAACGATCTACCGTTTAACTAATGGGGAAGCTTACGTAACTTCAGATGTTGGACAGCACCAAATGTTCGCCGCCCTTTATTATCCCTTTGATAAACCTCGCCATTGGATTAACTCAGGTGGCTTGGGCACCATGGGCTTTGGTCTACCAGCGGCATTGGGCGTGAAGCTAGCGCATCCTAAATCCACAGTTGTCTGTGTGACGGGGGATGGCAGTATTCAAATGAATATCCAAGAACTTTCAACCGCGCTGCAATATGGTTTACCGGTGCTAGTTCTGAACTTGAATAATGGTTTCTTAGGCATGGTAAAACAGTGGCAGGATATGATTTACCAAGGTCGCCATTCGCAATCCTATATGCAGTCATTGCCGAATTTTACCAAACTTGCTGAGGCGTATGGGCATGTGGGTATTTCAATCGCTTCTCCTGATGAGCTAGAAGATAAACTCAAACAAGCGTTAGTCGAAGTGAATGAGAATCAACGATTAGTGTTTGTGGATATTAATATTGATGAAACCGAACATGTCTACCCAATGCAGATCCGTGGTGGAGCAATGGATGAAATGTGGCTAAGTAAAACGGAGAGGACCTGATCATGCGTCGTATTTTATCGGTATTATTAGAGAATGAATCAGGTGCTTTATCTCGCGTTATTGGGCTTTTTTCCCAGCGCGGTTATAACATTGAAAGTTTAACTGTCGCTCCGACTGACGATCCGACATTATCGCGGATGACTATCCAGACGAAAGGGGATGCGAAAGTACTTGAGCAGATAGAAAAACAGCTTCATAAGTTAGTGGATGTACTGAGAGTGAGTGAACTCACCGCATCAGCTCATATCGAGCGTGAAATCATGTTAGTGAAGCTACAAGCCTCCGGTTATGGACGTGATGAAATTAAGCGAAGTGCCGATATTTTCCGCGGACAAATCGTCGACGTGACGCCAACGCTGTACACCGTTCAGCTAGCAGGAACAAGCGATAAACTAGATGCATTTCTTGAGGCGGTACGTAGCGTTGCTGAAATTGTTGAAGTTGCCCGTTCTGGGATCGTCGGAGTTTCTCGTGGCGATAAAATTATGCGATGAAAAATTTGTCAGCCACAGGTAGAATAGAGCGAATTAAAGCCCCGAATGACTCGGGGCTGTTTCCCAAATAGCAAAGAGGTTAATGTGAAACTGGATGAAATAGCCCGTCTAGCGGGTGTTTCCCGCACAACGGCTAGTTATGTGATCAACGGCAAGGCCAAGCAGTATCGAGTCAGCGATAAAACTGTAGAAAAAGTGATGGCAGTCGTCAGAGAGCACAATTACCATCCAAACGCAGTAGCAGCAGGCTTACGTGCTGGTCGTACTCGGTCAATCGGGCTTGTGATCCCTGATCTTGAGAATACCAGCTATACCCGTATAGCCAATTATCTTGAGAGACAGGCTCGTCAGCGCGGATACCAGCTTTTAATTGCTTGCTCAGAAGACCAGCCTGATAACGAAATTCGTTGTGTGGAGCACTTACTTCAGCGTCAAGTCGATGCGATTATCGTTTCTACTGCATTACCCCCAGAGCACCCATTCTATCAACGATGGGCGAATCGCTCGTTACCTATCATTGCACTGGATAGAGCATTAGAAAAAGAGCATTTCATTAGTGTCGTGGGTGATGACCAAGAAGATGCGCTGATGATCTCCAAAGAATTACGAAAATTTCCTGCGGAATCGGTTCTGTATCTTGGGGCATTACCTGAGCTCTCTGTCAGCTATTTACGTGAACAAGGTTTTCGTAAAGCGTGGGAAGGCGATACTCGCGAAGTCAATTATTTATACGCAAACAGCTACGAGCGCGATGCTGCCGCTGATGTTTTTTCGAACTGGCTAGATAGCGGCAACTCGATGCCAGATGCGCTATTCACTACGTCATTCTCTTTACTGCAAGGTGTGTTGGACGTAGCGCTGAAGCGTAATGGGCGCTTACCTGAAAATATGGTTATTAGCACCTTTGGTGATAATGAATTACTGGATTTTCTGGGTTGCCCAGTGCTATCACTTGCGCAGCGCCACCGTGACATAGCAGAACGTATCTTAGAATTGGTATTAGCTAGCCTAGATGAAAAACAGAAGCCAGAAACTGGAATTCGTCGAATTCGCAGGGACTTATGTCGCCGTGGTAGTTTAGGTCGCAAACAGTAGTGAATAAACCTTATCCACTGATGCAAAAACCAGTTTAATAGTTAGTGATGTTAACCACAATTCTTAGTAATATATCCGCCCCTATCTATTAGGGGCTTTTTTTTGGTGAAGATTTAGGGGCAATTACGATTTATTTATTAAGATACCCTGTAAATATTTCACTTTAGGAATTTTCTTAATACTTTTTTTGGTTATTTTGCATTAAGCGGGTTTTTGATGAATTAAATTTTTTTAACCCATAAAAAAACCGATGCATATGTTGAAGGAATTATTGTAAATAAAATAACACTGTGAATTAAAACAGTTGTTTAATTTGTTGAAATACAATGGTTTTATATGCAAATACGTATTATTTGGTAGTTTTGATTAAATAATCATCAATAAATGATGATCAAAAGGTAAAGAATAGACACGAAATAAACTGATTAAAAATGAGACGTATATATCATTTACTCAAATTTGTATGATTTTGCAGCAATGAAATAGATTTAAATATGTTTTACCTGCGTTTTATAAAATAAGTGAATTATATCAACTCGTTATTTCTCTTTTTCTTTCCAAGTAAGAATTTTTCCAACTTTTTCTTTTCTAAAACGTTCTGTAAATAAAGCTAAAGCTACGTGCGGCTGGCTTGACAACGTTTTCATACCATTCGTAAACTTTATAAGTGGAGAATTGTGGGGTAAAGTGGGGCAGTTGGAAATAAAGGGGATAAATCAGGTATGTTTCGTGGGGCAACACTGGTTAATCTCGACAGCAAAGGGCGGCTAACCGTGCCGACTCGTTATCGAGGAATGCTGAGCGAGGAATCCAAAGGGCAAATGGTATGTACCATTGACCTTCACCAGCCATGCCTATTGCTTTATACCTTACCTGAATGGGAAATCATTGAGGAAAAGCTTTCTAAGCTATCCACCATGAATCCCGCAGAACGTCGAGTACAGCGCCTTTTACTTGGTCATGCCAGTGAGTGTCAGATAGACAATGCAGGACGTCTTTTGCTAGCTAGCACGCTGCGTCAACACGCAGGGCTAACAAAAGAGGTCATGTTGGTAGGCCAAATAAATAAATTTGAAATTTGGGATGAACAAATGTGGTATCAGCAAGTGGAAAATGACATCGCTGCTGAACGTCAAGCCGACGAACCACTATCCGCCCGTCTACAGGATTTGTCACTATAACAATGACACAGCAGCAATTTAAACACGTAACAGTACTGCTTGATGAAGCAGTAAATGGCTTAAATATCAAACCAAATGGTATCTACATTGATGGCACATTTGGTCGCGGTGGGCACTCTCGCCTGATTTTAAGCCAACTGGGAGAACAAGGCCGCTTAATTGCGATTGACCGTGACCCAGAAGCGATTAAAGCCGCTCAAGAGATTAATGACCCGCGTTTCATGATTAAGCATGGTCCGTTTTCAGCGATTGCAGACTATGTAGAGGAAGAAGGCTTAGCCGGCAAGATTGATGGTGTGTTACTGGATCTTGGTGTGTCTTCACCGCAGTTAGATGATCCAGAGCGTGGATTCTCATTCATGCGTGACGGACCTTTGGATATGCGAATGGACCCAACCCGCGGTCAATCAGCGCAGCAATGGCTGATGACAGCTGAAGCGGATGACATCGCATGGGTATTGAAAACATTTGGTGAAGAACGTTTTTCAAAGCGCATCGCAAGAGCGATTGTAGAGCGTAATCATAATCCAGAAGAAGAGCCCTTAACGCGCACACGCCATTTGGCTGAATTGATTGCAAAAGTCAGTCCGATTAAAGACCGACATAAGCACCCAGCAACTCGAAGCTTCCAAGCTATTCGAATCTATATTAATAGCGAGTTGGAAGAGATTGAGAAAGCATTAAATGGCGCGATGTCTGTATTAGCACCAGAAGGGCGTTTATCGGTGATTAGCTTCCATTCATTGGAAGACAGATTAGTAAAACGCTTTATTCGTCAAAATAGTACCGGACCTTCTGTTCCTGCGGGGATTCCGTTAACAGAGGCACAAATCAAAGAGCTGGGTGCGGCGAAATTACGTGCATTAGGCAAGATGAAACCGTCTGAGTTAGAAATTGATGAAAACCCACGAGCACGTAGCTCGGTGTTACGTTTTGCAGAGAGAGCGGTAGAGTAAATGACACCAGAAAGACACAGTCTAGCAAGGGTTATTGGGCGCGATTTATTTCGCTACGGGATTATT
Source organism: Providencia sp. PROV209 (assembly GCF_028479485.1). Classification (NCBI taxonomy): domain Bacteria; kingdom Pseudomonadati; phylum Pseudomonadota; class Gammaproteobacteria; order Enterobacterales; family Morganellaceae; genus Providencia; species Providencia sp. PROV209. The sequence continues at coordinate 85,815 of NZ_JAMPNR010000011.1, forward strand.
CCAATGATCTTGTTAGCCGCGATAATCATTAGCGCTGTGTTTGTGGTCACCACCGCTCATGAAACACGACTGCTGACAGCCGCGAAAGATAAGCTTTATGAAGAGAAAGACTTTCTTGATATTGAATGGCGCAACTTGATCCTCGAAGAGAATGCGTTGGCGAGCCACAGTCGTGTTGAGCGTTTATCTGTTGAAAAATTACGTATGGTTCATGTGGAGCCATCCCAAGAAAACATTATTGTTTCCAAGCAATAACGAAGGTTAAGAATGAAAGCAACCAAACCCGCTAAGAACAAGAAAACAGAAGAAGTCACCAGCTTTGTTCGCTGGCGTTTTGTTTTGTTGTGTGGATGTATTGGGTTGGCATTAGCAGGATTACTGACTCGTGTTGCGTACCTACAAATTATTGCACCAGAAAAACTGGTAAAAGAAGGGGACATGCGCTCCCTTCGAGTTCAAGAAGTTTCGATAGCTCGCGGTATGATCAGTGACCGAGAAGGGCGTCAGTTAGCGGTGAGTGTTCCTGTGAATGCTATCTGGGCAGATCCTAAAGAAGTCTTTGAAAAAGGCGGGATCACGAATGATGAACATTGGAAAGCCCTCGCAGATGCACTAGAAATCCCACTTGAACAAATTACCACTAAAATTTCAGCTAACCCGAAAGGGCGCTTTGTTTACCTCGCTCGTCAAGTTAACCCCTCCATTGGTGAATACGTCCGCAAATTAAAAGTTCCGGGGATCTATTTACGTAAAGAATCTCGCCGATATTATCCATCAGGTCCAGTCACTGCCCACTTATTAGGGGTTACCAATATTGATGGTGAAGGTATTGAGGGTGTAGAAAAAAGCTTTAATCGTTGGTTAAAAGGCTCTCCAGGTGAGCGTACGGTACGTAAAGACCGTAATGGACGTGTTATTGAAACAGTTTCCTCCGTTGATAGCCAAGCGGCGCATAACTTGATGCTCAGTATTGATGAGCGTATTCAATCTATTGTGTATCGTGAGCTAACAAAAGGGGTTCAAGAGAACAAAGCAGAATCGGGTGTTGCTATCCTTGTGGACGTGAATACAGGGGAAATTTTAGCGATGGCAAACAGTCCATCCTATAACCCAAATAACCTTGCGGGTACGCCGATGGACTCCATGCGTAACCGGGCTATCACCGATATTTTTGAACCAGGTTCTACTGTGAAGCCACTCGTTGTGATGAGTGCGTTGAACAATAAAATTATTAAAGAAAATACGGTCTTGAATACCTATCCGTACCGCGTTAATGGACATGAAATTAAAGACGTTGCGCGTTACGCAGAGTTATCAATTACCGGTATTTTACAGAAGTCGAGTAACGTTGGTGTTTCAAAATTAGCGTTAGCGATGCCTGCCACAGAGCTGGTGGACGTGTATAGCCGCTTTGGGTTTGGTAAGCCGACTAATCTGGGGTTAGTCGGGGAAAGTAGTGGCATCTTTCCAAGTAAAAAAACACGGTGGTCTGATTTAGAAAGGGCCACCTTTTCTTTCGGGTACGGGCAAATGGTAACACCATTACAACTTGCGCGTGCCTATGCAACGATCGGTAGCTTTGGGGTATATCGCCCATTATCGATTACGAAAGTCGACCCGCCTGTTCCGGGGACCCGAGTATTTCCAGAGCCAATAATGCGCACTGTCGTGCACATGATGGAAAGCGTTGCTCTGCCTGGTGGCGGGGGAACGCGTGCCGCAATTAAAGGCTATCGTATTGCAATTAAAACAGGTACCGCGAAGAAAGTCGGACCTGAAGGGCGTTATATCAATGAATATATCGCTTATACCGCCGGGGTTGCACCAGCCAGCAATCCGCGCTATGCGCTCGTTGTGTTAATCAACGATCCAAAAGCCGGTAAGTACTACGGAGGTGCGGTATCCGCACCTATCTTTGGTTCTATCATGGGTGGGGTTTTACGTCTCATGAATGTGGAGCCAGATGCATTGCAAACAGACGATAAAAGTGAAATCGTGAACAGTCAAAAAGAGGTTAAAAGTGGCAGATCGTAATCTTTGTGAACTCCTCGCCCCATTTGGTGTGAGTACAACAAATATCTCTTTACGAGAGATGACGCTAGACAGTCGTAAGGCTGCCGCGGGTGATCTGTTTATTGCAGTAAAAGGCCATCAGTCAGATGGTAGACACTATATTCCTCAAGCTATCGCTCAAGGGGTTTCTGCGGTGATCGCAGAAGCACACGGCGAAGCTGAAGAAGGCGAAATTCGCTTTGTTCATGGTGTGCCTGTCATTTATCTTAACGACCTAAATAATCGTTTATCTGCATTAGCGGGTGAGTTCTACCATCAACCTTCCTCCCAAATGAAACTAGTGGGTGTGACAGGGACTAACGGTAAAACAACGACGACGCAATTAATTGCTCAATGGGCAAAAGGGTTAGGCGAAACCTCTGCGGTCATGGGGACTGTGGGGAATGGGATTCTGGGGCATGTTTCTCCAAGCGAGAATACCACAGGCTCAGCGGTTGATATTCAACTGGAACTGACCCAATTACTAAATAAAAAAGCCACGTTGACCGCGATGGAAGTGTCTTCCCATGGCTTAGTTCAAGGGCGCGTTGCTGCATTACAATTCGATGCGGCTGTTTTCACTAATTTAAGTCGTGATCACCTTGATTACCATGGCGATATGGCAAACTACGAAGCCGCAAAATGGCTGCTGTTCTCTACTCATCACACAAAAACTCAAATTATTAATGCCGATGATGAAGTAGGACTGAAATGGTTACAGCGTTTACCGCAAGCTTGTGCAGTGACCATGGAAGATAGCATCCCTGCCAACTGGCAAGGTCCATGGTTAAAAACAACGGATGTCGATTACCACGATAAAGGTGCAACGATTCATTTTGCGTCGACTTGGGGTAATGGTTCATTTGAAAGCCCATTAATGGGCGCGTTTAACGTAAGCAACTTATTGCTGGCGATGGCAACCCTACTGATGATGGATTACCCATTAGAAAAACTTCTCGCCACGACCAATGCGTTAATGCCAGTTTGTGGGCGTATGGAAGTGTTCAGTGTAACAGGTAAACCGACGGTAGTTGTTGATTATGCTCATACACCGGATGCCTTAGAAAAAGCGCTAGCAGCAGCCCGTTTACACTGTAAAGGCAAACTGTGGTGTGTATTCGGTTGCGGTGGGGACAGAGATAAAGGGAAACGTCCTTTAATGGGGGCTTCTGCTGAGCAGTATGCGGATAAAGTTGTGATCACTGACGATAATCCACGTAGCGAAGATCCGTTGGATATTATTAATGACATCATGGCAGGTATTTTAGATTCTAGCCGAGTTCTAGCCATCCCTGGTCGCCCAGAAGCAGTGACTAACACGATTTTACAAGCACAGCCTGATGATGTGATTTTAGTGGCAGGTAAAGGTCATGAAGATTATCAAATCATTGGTTCACGTCGTTTAGATTATTCAGACCGCTTAACCGTCGCGAGATTATTGGGGGTGATGGCATGATCCCAATCACCTTAAACCAACTGGCACAAGTGACTCAAGGGCGCATTATTAATGCGATTAATCATGACCTGATTCTGTTAAATGTCAGCACTGATAGCCGTAAAATTGAAGCTAGCAGCCTGTTTATTGCTTTAAAAGGTGAGCGTTTTGATGCTCATGAGTTCGCCGGTCAAGTGGTTGAGGCAGGCGCGACAGCACTGTTAGTTGACCACCAATTGGACGTTAATTGCCCGCAAGTGATTGTGGAAGATACCCGTATTGCCATGGGGCAAGTTGCAGGATGGGTTCGCCAACAATCTAAAGCCAGAGTGGTAGGGCTGACAGGTTCTTCCGGTAAAACATCAGTCAAAGAAATGACAGCCTCAATTTTGGGGCAACGTGGTAACACGTTATATACCGCAGGTAATCTGAATAATGATATTGGTGTTCCGCTAACGCTATTTCGTTTAACCGATGAGTATCAATTTGCGGTCATCGAAATGGGGGCGAATCACCCACATGAAATTGAATACACAACCAATATCGTTAAGCCAGAAACTGCACTCGTCAATAATTTATTTGGTGCTCATCTTGCTGGCTTTGGCTCTCCAGAAGGTGTCGCAAAAGCCAAAGGTGAAATTTACCAAGGTTTGCCTGAAGAAGGCACGGCGATTGTGAACTTAGACAGTTATTCAGATAAGTGGCAGTTTGGTTCACGCCAAACAGTTTGGTATTACTCACTGACTGAGAAAGCGGATTTTTACCCGTCCAATATTCAAATTAAACAGCTCACAACGGATTTCACACTACATACTCCAGTAGGGCAGGTTGAAATTACGTTGCCATTACCCGGTGTACATAATATCGCGAATGTTTTAGCAGCGAGTGCATTAGCTATCTCTGTAGGGGCAACCTTAGAAGATATCAAGCAAGGTATAGCGACGACAAAGGCAGTACCGGGGCGCTTATTCCCAGTACGCTTGAGCGATACCAAAGTGGTGCTGGATGATACCTATAACGCAAATGACGGTTCAATGATTGCCGCGATTAATGTACTGGCAAAAATGCCCGGTTATCGCATTTTAGTCGCTGGCGATATGGGGGAGCTTGGTGATTACGCCCATGAGTGTCATGAGCGCGTTGGTTTAGCAGCGAAACAAGCAGGTTTAGATAAAGTGCTGAGTGTTGGACAGCTAAGCGAAATCATTAGCCAATCTAGCGAGCGCGGTGAGCACTTCACAGTGAAACAAGATTTATTAACCCGACTAATTCCGCTAGCACAGCAGAATGATGTTGTTTCTATTTTAGTTAAAGGTTCACGCAGCTCCGCGATGGAAGATGTTGTGAATGCATTGAAGGAGTGCTTCGAATGTTAGTCTGGTTAGCCGAATTATTAGTCCATAAATTTTCTGCTTTTAACGTCTTTTCCTATTTGACGTTCAGAGCCATTGTCGGTTTGCTGACAGCATTAATTATTGCTTTGTGGATGGGACCACATCTCATTGCTTACCTGCAAAAAATGCAGATTGGTCAAGTTGTCCGTAATGAAGGTCCTGAGTCTCACTTCAGTAAACGTGGTACGCCAACCATGGGCGGGATTTTGATCCTGTTTTCTATTTGTATGTCTGTGCTGTTATGGGCGCGTTTAGACAATCCTTATGTTTGGTGTGTGCTGCTGGTGTTAGTGGGTTACGGTATTGTCGGCTTTGTTGATGATTATCGCAAAGTGGTGAGAAAAGACACCCGTGGTTTGATTGCTCGTTGGAAATATTTCTGGCAATCCGTGCTTGCATTAGTTGTTGCCTTTTCTATGTATGCCATTGGTAAAGACACGCCAGCGACTCAGCTGGTTGTTCCGTTCTTTAAAGATGTGATGCCGCAATTAGGTGTGTTGTACATTTTACTGGCTTACTTCGTTATCGTTGGAACCAGTAACGCCGTTAACTTAACAGACGGCTTAGATGGTTTAGCGATCATGCCAACCGTGTTTGTTGCTGCGGGTTTTGCCTTAGTAGCATGGGCAACAGGTAACGTTAACTTTGCTAACTATCTGCACATTCCATTCTTACCACATGCGGGTGAGTTAGTGATTGTGTGTACCGCGATTGTTGGGGCAGGTTTAGGGTTCTTATGGTTTAACACCTACCCAGCGCAAGTTTTCATGGGTGATGTTGGCTCATTAGCTTTAGGTGGTGCGCTAGGAACTATTGCTGTTCTGCTACGCCAAGAATTCTTATTAGTGATCATGGGCGGTGTGTTTGTCGTTGAAACATTGTCGGTGATTTTACAAGTGGGCTCATTCAAATTACGTGGGCAACGCATTTTCCGTATGGCACCAATTCACCATCACTATGAATTGAAAGGTTGGCCAGAACCACGCGTTATTGTGCGCTTCTGGATTATCTCTCTTATGTTAGTTCTGATTGGACTGGCAACATTGAAGGTGCGTTAAGATGGTACATTCACAGGCTCAGCAGTATCAGGGTAAAAACGTCGTGATAATTGGCTTAGGTTTAACCGGGCTTTCCTGCGTTGACTTTTTCCTTGCTCGTGGGGTTGTACCTCGCGTGATGGATACCCGTGCTGTGCCACCTGGTGTTGATAAACTCCCTGAACAGGTTGCCTGCCATCGTGGCAGCCTGAACAATGAATGGTTGCAACATGCTGATTTGATTGTAGCGAGCCCAGGTATTGCGCTAGCAACACCACAGCTACAAGAAGCTGCAAAAAATGGTATTGAAATTGTTGGTGATATTGAGCTGTTTTGTCGTGAAGCGGATGCACCAATCGTCGCAATCACAGGTTCTAATGGTAAAAGCACGGTAACTTCCCTTGTGGGAGAAATGGCGAAATCAGCTGGAATTTCCGTTGGTGTGGGCGGAAATATCGGTATTCCTGCAGTTTCTTTGCTCAATCAAGGGCATAGCCTGTTTGTGTTGGAACTGTCTAGCTTCCAATTAGAAACTACGTCTAGCCTACGAGCAGCGGCTGCGACCGTGTTGAATGTGACTGAAGATCATATGGATCGCTACCCATTGGGGCTTGAGCAATATCGTGCGGCAAAACTACGTATTTATGATAATGCAAAGCATTGCATTGTGAATGCGCAGGATCCGTTAACGCTTCCTCATCACCAAGAGTTAAGTCAATGCACAAGTTTTGGCTTAAACAGTGGCGATTATTACTTTGATACTCAAAAACGTGTTTTAGTGGCTCAAGGTGAAGTGGTGCTGGATGTAACAAAAATGCATTTGACGGGGCAGCATAACTATATGAATGCGTTGGCGGCATTAGCATTAGCAGATACCGTTGCAATTCCTCGTGAAGCGAGCATTCAAGTTTTAAAAGAGTATGCCGGTTTAGTGCACCGTTTCCAGTTGGTCTTATTCAATCGTGGTGTACGTTGGATTAATGACTCAAAAGCGACCAATGTGGGCAGTACCGAAGCCGCACTCAATGGGTTACACGTGGATGGGACTGTCTATCTATTGCTGGGTGGTGATGGTAAATCAGCCGATTTTTCATCATTGAAAAAGTATATTGCGGCGGATAACTACCGCTTGTACTGCTTCGGTCGTGATGGTCAGCAACTCGCGCAGTTAGCGCCTGAAAAATCAGTGCTGACTGAGACGATGGAACAGAGTATGCGCCAAATTGCGCCGCTCTTGAAATCGGGCGATATGGTGCTGTTATCCCCTGCATGTGCCAGCTTAGATCAGTTTAAAAGCTTTGAGCAACGTGGTGATGTGTTTGCTCAGCTCGCTAAGGAGTTAGGTTAATGACCATACCGGGTGCTTTACGTTTAAAAAACTGGATCATCGGTGAAAAGAATGGCGTGATTTCAGGCTCGACACTCTACGATCGTACATTGGTTTGGTTAGCATTCGGTTTGGCAGCAGTTGGTTTCATTATGGTGACATCCGCATCAATGCCAGTCGGGCAGCGATTAACCGATGACCCATTTTATTTTGCAAAACGTGATGTGGTGTATTTAGTTGTCGCATTCCTCCTTGCTTTAGGAGTGATGCGTGTCTCAATGGCAACATGGGAAAAATACAGTTTTATCTTGCTGATGGGCGCGTTAGCCATGTTGGCGGTGGTATTAGTTGCGGGAAGCTCAGTTAACGGGGCATCGCGCTGGATTGACATTGGTATTGTGAAAATTCAGCCCGCCGAAATTTCAAAATTTGCCTTGTTTTGCTATGTATCCAGTTATTTAGTCCGTAAGTCAGACGAGGTACGCACCAAGTTTTTTGGTTTTGTAAAACCGATGTGTATTTTGATCATGATGGCGTTGCTGCTACTGTTACAGCCGGATTTAGGAACGGTGGTTGTACTGGTTGTGACAACGCTGGGATTACTGTTTTTAGCGGGAGCTCGTTTAGCACCATTTATTATTGGTATCGCAGCTTGTGGCGTAGGGGTACTGGCTTTAATTGTTTTCGAGCCTTATCGTTTGCGCCGCGTAACGTCATTCTTAAATCCATGGGATGACCCGTTTGGTAGTGGATATCAGCTAACACAGTCACTGATGGCATTTGGTCGAGGGGAGCTCTTAGGACAAGGTTTGGGTAACTCAGTACAAAAACTAGAATACTTACCTGAAGCGCATACCGACTTTATTTTCTCCGTACTCGCCGAAGAGCTTGGTTATGTGGGCGTCGTACTGGTTTTACTGATGGTCTTTATGTTGGCATTTAGAGCGATGATGGTGGGGCGTAGAGCGCTACTGACCAAACAATTATTTGGTGGTTATCTCGCATGTGCTATCGGTATTTGGTTTACCTTCCAAGCATTAGTTAACGTTGGTGCTGCTGCGGGTATGTTGCCAACAAAAGGTCTAACTCTCCCACTGATTAGTTACGGGGGATCGAGTTTATTAGTGATGTCAGCGGCGATCGCTGTGTTACTTAGAATTGATTATGAAACACGACTTGAGAAAGCTCAGGCGTTTGTAAGGAGTTCCAAATGAGTCAGGCAAAAAAATTACTCGTTATGGCAGGCGGAACTGGGGGACACGTTTTTCCCGGCTTAGCTGTGGCGCATTATTTGCAGGCTCAAGGTTGGGAAATCCGCTGGTTAGGTACTGCTGATCGTATGGAAGCAACCTTGGTGCCTAAACATGGTATTGATATTGAGTTTATCCAAATTTCAGGTTTAAGAGGCAAAGGCATTGGTGCGTTACTGGGAGCACCTTGGCGGATTTACAAAGCGATTCGTCAAGCGAAAAGCATTATTCAGCGCTACCAACCCGATGCGGTTTTGGGGATGGGCGGATATGTCTCTGGTCCTGGTGGTATTGCTGCTTGGCAATGTGGTGTCCCTGTTGTCTTGCATGAGCAAAATGGCATTGCTGGATTAACCAATAAATGGTTATCAAAAATCGCTAAACGTGTTTTGCAAGCCTTCCCTGGTGCCTTTCCTAATGCGCCTGTTGTGGGTAACCCTGTACGTGAGGATGTATTGGCATTACCAGCACCACAAGAGCGTTTAACAGGGCGCGATGGCGCGGTACGCGTATTAGTTGTGGGTGGAAGTCAAGGAGCTCGAATTTTAAATCAAGTCATGCCATTAGTTGCTGGAAAAGTAAGCAAACAGTTAAATATCTGGCATCAGGCTGGAAAAGGCAGTAAGGAATCGACAGAAGCATTGTATAATGATTTTTTGCAAAATTCAGGCGATTCTGAGTTTAAAGTGACTGAATTTATTGATGATATGGCACAAGCTTACGCATGGGCTGATATTGTGGTGTGTCGTTCAGGTGCATTAACTGTCAGCGAAATTGCGGCGGCAGGTTTACCTGCGATTTTTGTTCCTTTCCAGCACAAAGACCGTCAACAGTATTGGAATGCGCTGCCTCTGGAACAAGCAGGTGCAGCTAAAATTATTGAACAGCCACAATTTACGGCGGAAGCCGTTGCTGAGTTACTCAATAAGTGGGATAGAACCGAATTATTATCGATGGCAGAGAAAGCCTATAGCTGTGCCATCACTGATGCAACCGAGCGTGTTGCTGCGGTTATTTGCGATGTAGCGAAGAAATAGCATAAGCCTCGCAAAATAGCGTGCATCTTACAAAATAGAATGTAGACAGAATTTACAGAGAAGCGGAAATACAGTGAATACACAACAGTTAGCGAAATTAAGAACATCAGTGCCAGAAATGCGTAGAGTACGGCACATTCATTTTGTCGGCATCGGCGGTGCTGGCATGGGTGGTATCGCTGAAGTGTTGGCTAACGAAGGTTATGAAATTAGTGGTTCAGATCTTGCCCCGAACGCAGTCACTCAGCAATTAACTGAATTGGGTGCAACGATTTATTTTAATCATCGCCCTGAAAATGTTGAAAATGCGAGTGTGGTTGTGGTTTCCACGGCGATTTCTGCTGAGAACCCAGAAATTCAAGCTGCTAAAGAATTACGTATTCCGGTCATCCGTCGTGCAGAGATGCTCGCTGAATTAATGCGTTACCGTCACGGTATTGCAGTCGCAGGCACTCACGGTAAAACGACCACAACGGCGATGATTTCTGGAATCTATGCACAAGCTGGTTTAGACCCAACATTTGTTAATGGTGGACTCGTTAAATCAGCGGGGACTCATGCACGTTTAGGTAGCAGTCGTTACTTAATTGCGGAAGCGGATGAAAGTGATGCTTCTTTCTTGCATTTACAGCCATTAGTCGCTGTTGTGACAAATATTGAAGCTGATCATATGGATACCTATCAGGGTAATTTTGAAAACCTGACAGATACATTCATTAACTTCCTGCATAACTTGCCATTTTATGGTCGTGCAGTCATGTGTATCGATGATCCTGTTATTCGCTCATTATTACCTAAAATTGGTCGTTACATTACGACTTATGGCTTTAGTGAAGACGCTGATGTACGAATCACTAAATACGAGCAAAAAGGGAATCAAGGTTTCTTCACCATTGCGCGTGAAGGAATGCCTGAGCTGACTGTTGTTCTGAATGCACCGGGACGTCACAATGCGCTCAATGCTACTGCCGCGGTTGCGGTGGCAACCGAAGAGGGTATCGATGATCTACACATTCTGTCTGCACTGGTTGAATTCCAAGGCACAGGTCGCCGCTTTGATTTCTTAGGTAATTATGCGTTGCGTAATGTGAATGGGAAAGAAGGCGACGTGATGCTAGTTGATGACTATGGTCATCACCCAACTGAAGTCGATGCCACCATTAAAGCAGCGCGAGCTGGCTGGCCAGATAAGCGTATCGTCATGGTATTCCAGCCACACCGTTATACACGAACTCGTGACCTATATGATGACTTTGCGAATGTCTTGGGACAGGTTGATGTCCTACTGATGCTGGAAGTTTATTCTGCGGGTGAGAAGCCTGTACCGGGAGCTGATAGCCGTTCATTGTGCCGTACAATTCGCAGTCGTGGGCAGGTTGACCCAATTTTTGTTGCAGAACCAGAGCAAGTTTCACATATGCTGGCTCAAGTTCTTGATGATAACGACTTAATTTTAGTTCAAGGCGCAGGAAATATTGGTAAAATAGCCAAAAACCTAGCAGAAACGAAGTTACAACCACCAATGGTTGAGGAATAAGCATGACAGAAAAAATTGCGGTTCTATTTGGAGGCACATCCGCTGAACGTGAAGTTTCACTTCAGTCAGGTAATGCGGTCTTGGCGGGATTACGTCAAGCAGGCATTGATGCACATCCAATTGACACCCAAGATTTTCCTGTTGTGACATTAAAAGAAGCTGGTTTTGATAAAGCGTTTATTGCCTTGCATGGTCGTGGCGGAGAAGACGGAACGATACAAGGCATGCTTGAGTTTATGGGGCTTCCATACACAGGTAGTGGCGTTATGGCATCTGCGCTGAGTATGGATAAGCTGCGCACCAAACAACTCTGGCAAGGTGCGGGTCTAAGTGTTTCTCCATATATTTCACTTAACAGGCAGAAATATACTAATATTAAAAAAGAGCAACTAGCTCAGCAAGTTAAGCACTTAGGATTGCCGTTAATCGTTAAGCCGAGTTTGGAAGGTTCCAGTGTTGGAATGAGTAAAGTGGATTCTCTGGATGCATTACCAGAAGCCATTGAGTTAGCCTTCCAATTTGACGATACGTTATTGATTGAAAAGTGGTTAAGTGGTCCAGAGTATACGGTGGCAGTATTAGGTGATGAAGTTCTACCTTCTATCCGTATTCAACCACCGGGTATTTTTTATGATTATGAAGCAAAATATCTGTCCGATGAGACTCAATATTTCTGCCCAAGTGGATTAACGAATGACCTCGAGGCAAAACTTGCGGATATGGCGATGAAAGCTTATCAGGCAGTGGGTTGCCGTGGTTGGGGGCGCGTTGATGTGATGCAAGATAGTGATGGCGAATTCTATTTACTTGAAGTTAATACTTCACCGGGAATGACCAGTCACAGTTTAGTCCCAATGGCTGCGCGTCAAGCGGGTATGGATTTTTCGCAGTTAGTGGTACGAATTTTGGAATTGGCTAGTTAATATGTCACAGGCAGCGTTAAACGTAAGGCACCATAATCATAATAGCGGTCAGCAAGATGAAGACCCGCGCTCAAGACCCAGCAATGGGGCGTTTTTGAGCGGATTGATTTTCTTCCTCATGGTTGTCGGCACCATTGTATGGAGCGGCTGGACTGTGATGAACTGGATGAAGGATGCCGATAGGCTGCCTATGTCCAAACTGATATTGACTGGAGAACGCAATTACACCACAAACGACGATGTTCGAAAGGCGATTTTATCATTAGGTCAGCCAGGAACATTTATGACGGTGGATGTTAATGCAATTCAGAATCAAATCAGCATGATGCCTTGGATCCGACAAGTTACTGTGCGCAAACAGTGGCCAGATGAATTAAAAATCCATATTGCGGAATATAAGCCTTACGCAAGATGGAATGACCAAAATATGGTCGATCAAGAAGGGCGCGTTTTTACCCTTCCACCTAGCCAAAATGGTAAAGGTGATTATGTGATGCTGTATGGTCCGCAAGGTAGCCAAACAGAAGTTTTGAAAGAATTTGCTGTGTTAAGTGGTATTTTGGCTAAAAATAACTTGAAACTAAAATCCGTTTCTATGACAGCGCGCCATGCATGGCAGATTATTTTAGATAATGATGTAAGAGTCGAACTTGGGAAAAAAGATGTGTTAGAGCGGTTAAACCGTTTTCTCGAGCTTTATCCGCTTTTACAGCAAACGACTGATAAGCGCGTCGATTATGTCGACTTGCGTTATACCAGTGGAGCAGCGGTGGGGTGGGCGCCTCTATTAGTTGACGCACCGCAAGGCTTCCAATAAGACAAATTGCTAAAAACTCAAATTAGGCAAATAGGCAGAAGCAAATGATTAAAGCAACGGACAGAAAATTAGTGGTAGGCCTTGAAATTGGAACTTCCAAGGTGTCGGCCCTTGTAGGTGAAATTCTGCCCGATGGTATGGTTAATATTATTGGGGTGGGAAGCTGTCCATCTCGCGGAATGGACAAAGGTGGCGTTAACGACCTTGAGTCGGTTGTTAAATGCGTCCAAAGAGCGATTGACCAAGCTGAATTAATGGCAGATTGCCAAATCTCTTCTGTTTACCTTGCATTATCAGGTAAACATGTGAGTTGCCAAAATGAAATTGGTATGGTGCCAATTTCAGAAGAAGAAGTGACCCAAGAAGATGTTGATAGTGTGGTTCATACGGCAAAATCTGTCCGAGTTAAAGACGAACACCGAATTCTGCATGTTATCCCGCAAGAATTTGCAATTGACTACCAAGAAGGTATTAAAAACCCAGTCGGTCTTTCGGGTGTTCGTATGCAAGCTAAAGTTCATCTAATCACTTGCCATAACGATATGGCGAAGAATATCGTGAAAGCGGTTGAGCGTTGCGGATTAAAAGTTGACCAGCTTATTTTTGCCGGTCTAGCAGCAAGCTACAGTGTCCTCACAGAAGATGAACGCGAATTAGGTGTCTGTGTTGTTGATGTCGGCGGTGGCACAATGGACATGGCGGTTTATACGGGTGGTGCTTTGCGTCATACCAAAGTGATCCCATACGCAGGAAATGTGGTTACAAGCGATATCGCTTACGCTTTTGGAACACCTCCAACGGATGCAGAAGCGATTAAAGTACGTCACGGCTGTGCAGTCGGTTCGATTGTGAGTAAAGATGAAACGGTGGAAGTGCCGAGTGTAGGCGGTCGTCCTCCAAGAAGTTTACAGCGTCAAACCTTAGCAGAAGTGATTGAGCCACGGTATACTGAGCTGTTAAATTTAGTCAATGAAGAAATTTTAAATTTACAGGAACAGTTACGCCTGCAAGGTGTCAAACACCACTTAGCGGCTGGGATAGTTTTGACGGGTGGTGCAGCACAGATTGATGGGCTAGTTGAATGCGCTCAAAAAGTGTTTCATACGCAAGTCAGAATTGGAACCCCACTTAATATAACAGGATTAACGGATTATGCTCAGGAGCCATACTATTCCACAGCGGTAGGGCTTCTGCATTACGGTAAAGAAAGCCATCTTGGCGATGATACCGAAACGGAAAAACGTGCTTCAGTTAGCGGGTGGTTTAGTAAGCTCACCAGCTGGTTGAGAAAAGAATTTTAATTTTTATTTAGAAGCATATTATTAGCTTCAATAGTAAGCACAAAACGGAGAGACATTATGTTTGAACCAATGGAGCTAACCAACGATGCGGTGATTAAAGTCATCGGCGTTGGCGGCGGCGGCGGAAATGCCGTTGAACACATGGTACGCGAGCGCATCGAAGGTGTTGAGTTCTTTGCTGTCAACACTGATGCACAAGCTTTGCGTAAAACCGCAGTCGGACAAACCATTCAGATCGGTACAGGTATTACGAAAGGTCTGGGTGCGGGTGCAAACCCTGAAGTTGGTCGTAACGCGGCGGAAGAAGACCGTGAAGCACTGCGCAATGCTCTTGATGGCGCAGATATGGTGTTTATCGCAGCGGGTATGGGCGGTGGTACCGGTACTGGTGCGGCTCCAGTTGTTGCTGAAGTTGCTAAAGAATTAGGTATCCTGACTGTTGCTGTTGTGACTAAGCCATTCAACTTTGAAGGCAAAAAGCGCATGGCATTCGCGGAAGCGGGTATCACTGAGCTGTCTAAACATGTTGACTCGCTGATCACTATCCCTAACGACAAACTACTGAAAGTACTTGGTCGTGGTATCTCTTTGCTGGATGCTTTTGGTGCGGCAAATGACGTATTAAAAGGTGCAGTTCAAGGTATCGCTGAACTGATCACTCGTCCAGGTTTAATGAACGTGGACTTTGCTGACGTGCGTACAGTAATGTCAGAAATGGGTTATGCGATGATGGGTTCAGGTGTGGCTCGTGGCGAAGATAGAGCGGAAGAAGCAGCTGAAATGGCTATTTCTAGTCCTCTTCTGGAAGACATCGACCTGTCAGGTGCGCGTGGTGTTCTGGTCAACATTACTGCTGGTTTCGACCTACGCTTGGATGAGTTTGAAACAGTGGGTAACACCATTCGTGCATTCGCATCTGATAATGCGACTGTCGTAATCGGTACTTCTTTAGACCCAGAAATGCACGAAGAATTGCGTGTGACTGTTGTTGCTACAGGTATTGGCATGGACAAACGTCCAGAAATTACTTTAGTGAGCAATAAAATGTCTCAGCAAACTTCTATGGAGCAGCGCTATCAGCAAATGCAAAATAGCATGTCTTCATTAAATGATGAAAAACCAGCTGCAAAAGCCGTTAACGACCAAAATACGCAAGCAAATAAAGAGCCGGATTATTTAGATATCCCAGCTTTCTTGCGTAAACAGGCCGATTAATTTTTAATTATATTGGTTTTTCCGCTTTTTGTGCTAAAATTTTCTACTGGTTATCAATTAAGATAGCCAGTAGGACTTATAACATTGCGAGAAAATACGATGATCAAACAACGGACACTTAAACGTATTATTAAAGCGACTGGTGTTGGTTTACATACCGGCAAGAAAGTTACGCTTACTTTACGTCCGGCACCGGCCAATACCGGGGTCATCTACCGTCGTACTGACCTTAATCCACCGGTAGATTTTCCGGCAGATGCGAAATCAGTTCGCGATACTATGTTATGTACTTGCTTAGTCAACGAAGATAACGTACGTATTTCAACTGTTGAGCATTTGAATGCTGCTTTAGCAGGATTAGGTATCGATAACATTGTTATTGAAGTCAATGCGCCTGAAATCCCGATTATGGATGGCAGTGCTGCACCGTTTGTTTTCTTACTGCTCGATGGCGGTATTGAAGAATTAAATTGTGCGAAGAAATTCTTACGCATTAAAGAAACTGTACGTGTTGAAGATGGTGATAAGTGGGCGGAAATGTCCCCATACAATGGCTTTAGCCTTGATTTCACTATTGATTTTCAACACCCTGCAATTGATAGCAGCACGCAACGCTATGCAATGGATTTCTCAGCGGAATCTTTTGTAAACCAAATTAGCCGCGCGCGTACATTCGGTTTCATGCGTGACATTGAATATCTGCAATCGAAAGGCCTATGCTTAGGCGGTAGTTTTGACTGTGCTATCGTCGTTGATGACTACAAAGTTCTCAACGAAGATGGTTTACGCTTTGAAGATGAATTCGTTCGTCACAAAATGCTTGATGCAATTGGTGACTTATTCATGTGTGGACATAACATTATTGGTGCATTCACTGCATTTAAATCGGGTCACGCATTGAATAATAAACTATTGCAAGCGGTTCTTGCTAAAGAGTCTGCTTGGGATTTAGTGACCTTTGAAGACGAAGCTGAATTACCTCTGGCATTCAAAGCGCCTTCGACTGTATTCGCATAATAGTTTCTATTATGCGGCTATCTCTGCTAGTCAGAGCTAGCCTTTTCTGTTGGTTGCATTAGTACTCTCTCCGGCTAATGCAGCCAGCCGCTCAAATCTCTCTTTTAATCCTTTCGGACTCTTTTCTGCTAATCTTAATAACTGCTCAGCAGTTTGTGTACTAATCTGTCTTTGATTACGATTTTCCTTTTGATTCACTGATTGCTTATTCAATGAGCTATTTTGCTTAGATTTTCGTATAAGATCAGGATTGATTCTGATGTCGATGGAAGATAAAGATGGTAGAATAGATGACCTTAACGCAGAAAGAAGATTTGTTCTTTCATAATTAAGGCGGGTCATCCAGCTGGCATTAGCTACTTCGATAACCATAATGTTATTTCGATAGTTTGCTACTCGACACATCGGTTTAATTTCCGCTGGCAGCAAGCTTTTTACAACTCGATTCAATTTTAGAATAGCTTTTGCATTTCGCTGAATGGTTTGTAAAGTGTTTGATGTTTTAGCCAGAGACTCTTCGAGAACATCGAAAAGTGCTTGTGGATGACTATCTCTCATTGTGAACTCTCATTTTGCGCTTTCGCCAACGATGTTAGGACATAATTGGGAATAATACTTTAATCTATAAATTATATAAGAGTTTGATGGGTATTTTAAATTTTTGGCGACATTTAGGTAGACGATACTTTTGGTCCCACCTTTTATTAGGTGTTGTGGCTACGGGTGTTGGCTTGCCTACAATTTTAAATGCCTTATCGGAATCCCAGCAAACTTTAATCAATTCTGCGCCAGCAAATCGACAAAGCCAAGCTGTCAATGCATTCGATAATTTATTCGCTCAGCAGAATTCTCAGCGTTCTTCATCCTCATCCTCTTATTCTGTTAATTACTGGCAGCAGCATGCGGTACGTAATGTTATCCGCCAGCTGACTTTTGCTTTTTCTGCAACTGAAGATGAAGGTACCGATAAAAGCAAGTTACAAAAAGAACCTTTATTTGCCCCTCAGTTAATGCTGGATACGTTGTATGCCATGCTGGCTCAACGGTCACTTCAATGGGATGTGGCAACCACTCAAGCGAGTGAATACATCTACCCTCTCTTTTCCGTTTATCAGCCTGCAATTTGGGTTGCTCAGGTGCATGGCATTCGGGCAGGACCATTTTTTGCCTAAATCTATTTAACGATACTTACTCCATTACGGAGAGAGTTTTTATCGTGCCAAAAATCACTGATTTGAATAATTAATTGATTTACCTGAGAAAAAATATGTTAACTAAACTATTAACCAAAGTATTTGGTAGCCGTAATGACCGTACTCTGCGCCGTCTGCGTAAAGAGGTGGAAAAAATTAACCAGCTAGAGCCTGAGTTTGAGAAATTATCGGATGACGAGCTGAAAGCCAAAACCGCAGAATTTCGTGAGCGTTTAAAGCAAGGCGAAAGCATTGAAAATATGATTCCTGAAGCGTTTGCGACAGTGCGTGAAGCAAGTAAACGTGTATTCGGTATGCGTCATTTCGACGTTCAGTTAATCGGTGGTATGGTTCTGAACGAACGTTGCATCGCAGAAATGCGTACAGGTGAAGGTAAAACACTGACTGCAACGCTGCCAGCATACATTAACGCATTATCAGGCAAAGGGGTTCACGTTGTTACCGTGAACGACTACTTAGCAAAACGTGATGCGGAAAATAACCGTCCATTATTCGAATTTTTAGGTTTAACGGTTGGTATTAACTTATCGGGTATGGCTCCACCTGCAAAGCGTCAAGCTTATGCGGAAGACATTACTTACGGTACTAACAACGAATTTGGTTTTGACTATTTACGTGACAACATGGCATTTAGCCCAGAAGATCGCGTTCAACGTAAACTGCATTACGCATTAGTGGATGAGGTGGACTCTATCCTTATCGATGAAGCGCGTACGCCACTGATCATTTCAGGCCCAGCGGAAGATAGCTCTGATCTGTACATCAAAGTGGACAAACTGATCCCGAAACTCGTTCGCCAAGAAAAAGAAGACTCAGACACATTCCAAGGTGAAGGTCACTTCTCGGTTGATGAAAAATCTCGTCAGGTAACAATTACAGAGCGCGGTCTGGTTCTGGTTGAAGAATTACTGGCAAAAGCTGGTTTAATGGATGAAGGCGAGTCGCTTTATTCACCATCAAACATTATGCTGATGCACCACGTCATGGCAGGTTTACGTGCACACGCACTGTTTACTCGTGATGTTGACTATATTGTTAAAGATAACCAAGTCATTATTGTCGACGAACATACAGGTCGTACAATGGAAGGGCGCCGTTGGTCTGATGGTCTGCACCAAGCTGTTGAAGCAAAAGAAGGTGTTGAAATTCATAATGAAAACCAAACATTGGCATCTATCACTTTCCAGAACTATTTCCGCTTATACGAAAAATTAGCGGGTATGACAGGTACAGCAGATACCGAAGCATTCGAATTTAGTTCTATCTATAAACTGGATACGATTGTTATCCCAACTAACCGTCCAATGGTACGTAAAGATATGCCTGATTTAGTCTATATGACTGAAGCAGACAAATTTGAAGCCATTATTGAAGATATTCGTGATAAAACGTCCAAAGGTCAGCCAGTTCTGGTCGGTACCATTTCGATTGAAAAATCTGAATTAATTTCACATGCGCTGAATAAAGCGAAAATTGCTCATAACGTATTGAATGCGAAATTCCACGCAATGGAAGCTGATATTATCGCTAATGCGGGGCAAAAAAGCGCCGTAACCATCGCAACTAACATGGCGGGGCGTGGTACCGATATTATGTTAGGGGGAAGCTGGCAGTCAGAAGTGGCTGCGTTAGAGAACCCAACGCAAGAACAAATTGATGAAATCAAAGCGAACTGGAAAATTCGTCACGATGAAGTTTTAGCGGCTGGCGGTTTACATATCATCGGTACTGAGCGTCATGAATCTCGCCGTATCGATAACCAGTTACGTGGTCGTGCGGGACGCCAAGGTGATGCTGGTTCATCACGTTTCTATCTGTCAATGGAAGATGCTTTAATGCGTATCTTCGCATCAGACCGTGTAACGGGCATGATGAAAAAACTGGGTATGAAACCTGGTGAAGCCATTGAACATCCATGGGTTACTAAAGCGATCGCGAATGCACAACGTAAAGTTGAAAGCCGTAACTTTGATATTCGTAAACAGTTACTTGAGTATGATGATGTAGCAAGTGACCAACGCCGCGCTATTTATGCTCAGCGTAATGAGCTGCTGGATGGTGGCGATATCAAAGAAACCGTAGATAGCATTCGTGAAGATGTGTTTACCACCATTATCGATGCATATATTCCACCTCAATCTCTGGAAGAGATGTGGGATATTGACGGTTTACAGAAACGTTTAGTTAATGACTTTGACCTCGACTTACCAATTCAAGAGTGGTTGGATAAAGAACCTGAACTTCATGAGGAAACGTTACGTGAACGTATCATGGAAAAAGCAGTGGAAATTTACCAACGTAAAGAAGAGATTGTTGGTGCTGAGGCGATGCGTAATTTTGAAAAAGGCGTTATGTTACAGACGCTGGATACACTGTGGAAAGAGCACTTAGCTTCTATGGATTATTTACGTCAAGGTATTCACTTACGTGGATATGCGCAAAAAGATCCAAAACAAGAATACAAGCGTGAATCTTTCAGTATGTTTGCAAACATGTTGGAAGCACTGAAATATGAAGTGATCAGTACTCTGTCAAAAGTTCAGGTGCGCTTACCTGAAGAAGTTGAAGCATTAGAACAACAACGTCGTGAAGAAGCAGAGCGCTTGGCTAAGAAGCAGCATTTAAGCCATGAAGCGGAAGCTGAATCGTTAATGACTGAAACAGAAGCGAAAATTGCAACTCAAGGTCATAAAATTGGTCGTAATGATCCATGCCCTTGTGGTTCTGGTAAAAAATACAAACAGTGCCATGGCCGTTTGAATTAATGTAAAGTTTGATAACTAATAAATAAAGGCGGGGAAACCCGCCTTTTTAATGACGAAATTATGGAAAAAAAACATCTGCATATTGCCGCTGGGATCATTCGTAATTCTCAGCAACATATTTTTATTACTCAGCGCCCTGAGGGTACTCATATGGCGGGGTTCTGGGAATTCCCTGGCGGAAAGCTAGAAAAAGGAGAGCATCCAAAGGATGCATTAATTCGTGAACTAGAGGAAGAAGTTGGTATTGCAGTCACTGACTGTCATTTATTCCATCAAGTTGATCATGAATTTGAAGATAGATTTATCACCCTTTACTTTTTTATGGTTTCAGACTGGGAAAATGAACCGTATGGAAAAGAGGGGCAAAAATCACGTTGGATTAAACAACACGACTTAATAGCGGAAGATTTTCCACTCGCTAACCGCGTGATTGTAGATATGCTGACAAAAAAGGTTTAACACAATCTTTAATGCTATTCTGTTAAGGGAGTACTAAGAATAGAGATGAAAATAGCCTAATGATGGCTATTTTCACTGTTAATCTAGAAAATAAAGTTAGTACTCTGGCGGTTCGCTCCAGCTTTCACTGTCTGAAATATCACCTTGGCTTTCAATGCGTTTATCTTCGGTTGCCCATTCACCTAAATCAATAAGTTGGCAGCGTTTACTGCAAAATGGACGGAAGGGACTCGATTCATTCCACACAACAATTTTTTGGCAGGTAGGGCAATTGACTTCAATAATTTCACTCATACATCGACTCTCAAACTAACAACAGGCTAACTGAAAACGAATGACGTCTGGCAGTATACCATTCTCGCTATCGATATGAAGAAAACGTAAGGCAAAACGAGTTTTATGCCCTGAAATTTGTGGATATATCAAATTATCTGGAGCTAGCCGAATACGTAAAAGTTCTTTTCCTTCAACACTACCTTGGTAAAAGCCATTATGAGATTCAGCGGCTTCAAAGCTTCCGTTTTGGCGAATAAGCAGTAGGACAGTTTCTAAGGCCTCTTGTAAAGGGTCTAAACTATTTAGCCAGCTTTTGATTTCGTTATCTCTATCTGCTTGAGGCATATTGAGCCATAGTTGTAGGGTAGGTAAATCAAAGCTACAGCAACCACCAGGAATACTGAGGCGCTGACGAACCATACTAATGATTTTATCATTACGCAGTTGATGACCAAATCTAGGAGCAGACATCAAACTACTTATTTTCGGAGTTAATTCATTCAGAAATGAAGTGATTAATGTTTTATCAACATTTGGTGAGTCTATCCAGTTAAGTAGTCGATTTTTTTGTTTTTCTAGCTCTTTGATAAGGTCAGAGCGAACCTCACCTCTATCTAGAATTTCAATTAATTCAGATACTGAGCGAAAAAAAGCAATTCCTGAAGAGTATGAGGTAATGTTGCTCTGCTCATAGATTTGCATTAATAACGTTTCAAGGCGCAACCAAGAACGAATTTTTTCATTCATTGGATATTCATAAGTAACCAAAGTTGTCTCGATGTGTTCGCTCATACTCATTCCTATTCTTTTTGTGCTGCAAGTGCTAGGTATTGTTTGTGTAGTTCAACAACTTTATTTGGTATATCGGCATCATTAGTATGATTGGTGATAATATCATCAGCATATGAGAGTCTTTCTTCTCTAGATGCCTGTGCATCTAATATGTGAATAACATGCTCACGGTCTGCGTTATCGCGTTGAATTGTTCTTTCTATCTGCTCTTCTCGAGTGACGTCAACGACAAGAACACGATCCGCTAAATGCGTAATCTTATTTTCAACAAGTAAGGGAACAACCCATAAAACATAAGGATAGTTAGCCTGCTGAAGTTGTTTTTGCGTTTCTTGTTGTATCAAAGGGTGAAGAAGAGCATTTAACCACATTTTTTCTTCTGGCTTTGAAAACACGACGGTTCGCAAATAACCCCTATTTAAAGAGCCATCATGATTTATTACATTTTGACCAAAATGCTGTGCAATACTCATGATCGCAGGGGTATTCGGTTCAACAACTTGGCGGGCAATAACATCAGCATCAACTAGTGGAACTCCTAGCTTAGCAAACTCGTTGGCAACCGTTGTTTTACCACTTCCTATTCCCCCTGTGAGGGCAACAATATAAGACATAAAAATTCTTTAATTCACTGGAAATAAGTCAGATTACACTGAAAGTTTTAATTTGTCTTTATACAATTTAAGCAAGCTATGATGTTATGGATATAACTGTGACTTCAAACAGTTTTTACTATCTAAATTTAACTGTTTTCTTTGGATGCATAGTTAAGCACCCGAAATTACCGAGCCTAAATTAAATATGGGTAAGTACATTGCAAACATAATTAAGCAGACAACTATTGCTATAAATAAAAGTAAAATAGGCTCAAGGTTTTTGAGTTGCTGTTCTGTAATAGTTTCATATTGCTGTGTGTAATACTTAAATAAATATAATGTAAAGTATTCTAGTTTTCCTGACTCTTCAGCAAGAGAAATGAGTTGAATGGCTAAGTCAGGGAATAAATGTGTATTTTTCATTGCATCTGATAATGAGCTACCTTTAAGAACAGAGTAACATATTTCATTACATTCTTTATTATACTGACTATGTTTAATAATTCTTGCTGAGCAATCAAGACATTCAAATAGGGACAGTCCTGATTTTAAGGTTGAGGAAAGAGTCAGAAAATACAGGTTCAAGCTCTTCATTCGGATGATGTTCTTAACATAGGGTAAAAAATCCATTAAAAACCCCAACCTATTCGATATAGAAGATTTATATCTTATACCTATGAATATAGTAGGAAATAGAATTGCTAAGATTTCTCTCGTATTATCAATAATAGAGTTGGATATTAAGAGAACGGCTTTTGTTATAGCAGGCAGTTCTTGTTGAAAGTTCTCATAAATCTCAGCAAATTGAGGAATGACAAAAACCAACATAATAATCAGTAACAAGCTGGAAAAACCTATCAAGGTAATTGGATAACGTAAGGCTTTTTTGATTAAAATTGATGTTTTTTGATTATTTTCAAGCATATTTTTAATGATTAAAAAGCTTTCATCATATTTTCCGGTTTTTTCAGCAATCCTAATTAAGCTAATAATGGTTGGATTGAAAATATGAGGATGTTTTTTAAAATTTATAATAAAATTATTTCCTTTTTCTAGGTCGCTAATCGTATGATTAATAATGTCTCGCCAAAAAGGTAGGTGGCAATTGAGTTGAAGCAATTGAAAGCACTTTAGTAAACTAATTCCTGATGAGGATAGAATGTTAAGTTGATGAAAAAAGTGAATTCTATAATTCAAATTTTCCGCATCAAAAATAAAAATAGATTTTAATTTTATTGATATGGGTGTTTGCCCTCGATTAATGATTTCTAAAAATGCTTGCTTTTTACTTTTTGCAATTAAGCTGTCAGCTACATAATAATTATTGTTTAATGATGTGTAACTATAAATGAACATTGAATTTATCTCCCTTGCCCGATAGTAGAGTAGATTTCTTGTAATGTTGTTTCTCCTAAATCAACGCGCTCAAGGCTTGTTTGAAATAAGCTTTTGAAATTATCTGGAACTTTATTGCCTTCTTTAAAGATGAAATCGAGCTGTGTTTGCTCGAGATATTCATAGATTGCAGTACGTCCCATGAACCCAGAAAAGCAGTGTTCACAACCAGTTGAGTGATATTCATTAATACTCTTGGACTGATTTATTTGAGCGGTTGTCGGTGTTTCTTGTTTGCAATAGGTGCAAAGTTTCCTTACTAGGCGTTGAGCGATAACCATTTTTAAACAAGATTGGAGCTGATTCTTGTCGACACCAAGCTGCGCCATACGAGTAATGGCACTCATGGTGCAGTTGGTGTGAAGTGTTGATAGTACAAGGTGACCAGTTTGCGCCGCTCGAGTTGCTATCTGGGCGGTTTCCTCATCACGAATTTCCCCAATCATAATAACATCAGGGTCTTGTCGTAGTAGTGCTCGCAGGATAAACGCAAAAGTAAGTGAATATTTTTCGTTTACTTGTGTTTGGTTTATTCCCCCAAGAGGGATCTCAATAGGATCTTCAATCGTTGATATATTTCTTGACGTTTTATTTAGATACTCAAGCGCGCTGTAGAGTGTGACAGTTTTGCCACTACCTGTGGGACCGGTGACTAAAATTAACCCCTGCGGTTTCTGTAGTGTGTTTTTGAGGTCAGATAATAAGGATGAACACATTCCAATCTGTTCAATAGAGTATTTCAATTGAGTGTTGAGTAATCTAAGAACTAATTTTTCACCGTGGATAGTTGGCATACTATAGAGGCGAATACTAAAGTTTTTCCGTTCAAAATTCCAATTCATTTGACCATCCTGTGGAATTCTTTTTTCCGCAATATTCATTTTTGATAAAATTTTTATTCTAGCAATAACTTCATTGTTTATTTCATGAGGTGGGGAAGGAAAGATATAGAGCTTACCATCAACCCTAAGGCGGATTTTTAAATTATGTTTTGTCGGTTCAAGATGAATATCGGAAGCGCGTTTTCTCACCGCCATTTTTAATAAATCTTCGACAAAATCAACCGCAGGCGATACCACATTGACAGATTCAGTGGAATTGGTCTGATATGCATTTTCATCTTCATTAATTTCTAAAATATGGCGATTGAAATAATGGTCAATTTTTTCTTTTGCCCAGATTTCATAACAGACGGGTACGCTGGCAATGAAACGTAAAGTAGACAGTAAATTATCATTTGGTTTTTCTATTGTAGCGATGGATAGTCTTTTTTCATTGTAATCAATAATGACAATGTAGTTTTTATCACAAAGCACTTTTAGCTCTTTGAAAATGTAATGGCTTTCCCTAGATGAGCGCATATTAATCCCTTATTAAAAGTTCAGTGTTTTTTCACACAATTTTTTTAGTTCAGCATCATTATCAGCTAGGCAACTAACTCCCCAAGAAAATGGGGTATTAGCTGTTGAATTGATTGGAGTCAAAACCCCTGACAAGCCCGTTAATGTCTTATCACCGACAAAAGTAATAACGCCGGCTTTCGCATCGATCTGTTTCAGATACTTTCCTTTGATATTGCTCGGAATATCCTCTTTTCCAGAATTACATTTAGCCAAAATACCTTGGTTAAAATTACATAGTTCGACACTATTTTTATAAGGCAATATGGTCCGTAGAACGTCAGTCATAGCTGCTTTTTGCATATAGCTTTGGTAGCCAGGTATAGCAACGGCACTCAGTATTGAAATAATTGCGATAACAACCATGATTTCAACGAGTGAAAATCCTTTTTGATCCATAAATAAAATCTCCTTGGTAGTTTGAGATTCCATTTTAGAGACTATTTTTAGCGAAAACACAGGATGAAAACGCAGATTACGAGTGGATTTGTAAATAGATACTGCAAATGGTGGTCTGTCTCATTTTATTTCGAGCGTTCTCGCAAAAATGTATTAAGGGCAATTTTTGTAATAAAAACGAATGTTCTGAGCTGATATAAATAGATACAGAGATAGAAATGAGCTAATGGGGAGTTTTATCCACATTAGCTAAAAAGGAGAGAGCAGAAAATGAATAAACATTAGAGTAAATTTTTATAATATAGCCAATCAAAGTGAGGGCCAGGATCGGTTTTTCGAGTAGGGGCTATATCGCTATGACCTGTAATATTCTGTTTAATTTTTGGGTACTCGATTATCAGTAATTGGCTTAGCTTGGCTAACGCTAAGTATTGAGCTTCAGTGAATGCTTCATAGTCAGTACCTTCTAACTCAATGCCAATAGAAAAGTCATTACACTTTTCTCTTCCTTGGTAGTTGGATTGACCAGCATGCCATGCTCGTTTATTAAAGGGGACATATTGAATAATTTCACCATCACGGCGAATAAGGCAGTGAGCCGAAACACGCAGATGTTTAATTTCCTCAAAAAAAGATGTTCTTCAGGGTTTAAAGTGCCAGTAAATAGCTGGTTAATATAAGGACCACCAAATTGCCCCGGAGGCAAGCTGATATTATGAATAACCAAAAGTGAAGGGGTTTCTCCTTCTGGGCGGTCATCCTGATGTGGAGAAGGGATATGAGTCACATTATTTAGCCATCCATCATGTATTTTCATATCAGTATCCATAGTATGCTCTTTTCTTTTTTGTAAGTGCCCGTAATTAGAAAAGATTAACATAATTGAGATCTCTGCGGGTGCATATTTTGGAGTGAACGATGACTACACGACGTTATGATGAACAAGAAAGACGCAAAATGCTCATGGCAAGATTAGTCGCTGATATTCCTTTCATGGTCAGCGTGGCTTTAAAAGAAGATCTTGGTCAGATTATTGATTATAAAAGGGATATCACTGGGCAGTTATTAAGTAAAGAAACACAAGCACATGCTCAGATTATTACTCGTGAAGAAGGTGTTTTTTGTGGGCAAAAATGGCTAGAAGAGGTTTTTTACCAGCTAGGTAACAAAGTTAAAGTAGATTGGAAAGTACAGGATGGCGATAAAGTTTCGCCTAATCAAGTGCTATGCAAAATGCAGGGACCTTCTCAAATCTTGCTTACGGGCGAAAGAACTGCATTGAATTTCATTCAAACGTTATCGTCTGTATCCACAGTAACTGCAAAGTATGTGGCTTTTCTTGAAGGTACACGGGCTAAATTATTAGATACCCGTAAAACAATTCCCGGTCTACGTAGTGCATTAAAATATGCAGTACTCATGGGGGGCGGTTATAACCATCGACTAGGTTTGTCAGATGCCTATCTCATCAAAGAAAACCATATTATTTCTGCGGGATCAGTTTCTCAAGCGGTTTCTCTTGCTCGTCAAGCTCACCCAGATGTTCCTATTGAAGTTGAAGTTGAAAATTTAGAAGAGCTGTTACAGGCAATCAAAGCCCGCGCAGACATTATCATGCTTGATAATTTTACGACTGACATGATGAAAGATGCAGTGGTTATTACGAATGGCAAAGCTGCCTTAGAAGTGTCAGGGAATGTCACAGATAAAACGATCAGAGAATTTGCAGAAACGGGCATTGATTTTATTTCAGTCGGCGCATTAACGAAACACATTCAAGCGTTAGATCTTTCAATGCGCTTTACGAATGTCAAAAGTGAATAAGCACAAAGCTAAGGGCATAGACTGTATTGAATGAGATAAGGGCAGTCGATTGTTTGAATGATTTGCCCTAGATTAATCGTTATGCTCATAGTAATTATTCTTTTAGATATATTTTGTGTTTATCGAATTGCAGCGCATATTTAGGACATAAATGTTTACCATTGATGGTAAGTTATTATGTAATGAATGATTTAATATCATTCTTAATCACTATTGATTTAACAAATTTTTAACCAATAAAATTGTACTTATAAGTAGGAATAAACATATAACTCACAATTTGATTTAAAATTCACTATGTATATATAAGTATTCACTAATTGGTAAGCTGTAACGCTTCAGTTTTGTTTTTTACGGCATAAAAAATCATTATTTTTGTTAATATTGTGTGTTGTTTAGTCAAGGGTTGGTTATTAATTAATGCTTTTTTTAAAAAAAATCGTTAAAACTTGCAGGATTTTATGATTTAGCTCAAGGTCTTTATGGACAGATAGTGAATACTTTGTTACTTTATTAAGCCATAAAATAATTGGTATGACCAATTAACACTGGGTACTAGATAATCAATAATTACTCACTATGAAAATGGCAGATTATGACTTACGGTAAAATTCGCCAACCAAAGTTATCTGATGTAATCGAGCAGCGGCTTGAGCATCTTATATTCGAGGGGACTTTACGCCCCGGCGAAAAGCTGCCTCCTGAACGTGAACTTGCGAAGCAATTTGATGTCTCAAGACCATCAGTGCGTGAAGCTATTCAAACCTTAGAAGCAAAAGGTCTTCTATCTCGTCGTCAAGGTGGTGGCACATTTGTACAAAAGCAGATGTGGCAAAGTTTTAGTGACCCATTGACCGAATTACTCGCTGGTAACCCAGAATCTCAATTAGATCTTTTAGAAACTCGTCATGCATTAGAAGGCATTGCTGCCTATTACGCTGCATTACGTGGTACAGAAGAAGATCTTGAGCGTATCCGTCAAAGCTATGAATTGATTAAATCGGCTCAAGAAAGTGGCGATCTTAATGCAGAATCAGATGCTGTATTACAGTATCAACTGATTGTAACGGAAGCAGCGCATAATGTAGTGCTCCTTCATTTACTACGCTGCATGATCCCAATGCTAGAGCAAAATATTCGACAGAATTTTGAGTTCTTGTATACCCGCAAAGAGATGTATAACGCGGTAAGTGAACATAGAGAACAGATTTTCTCCGCTATTGTTGCAAGAGAACCAGAAAAAGCGCGAGAGGCATCACATCGGCACCTCGCTTTCATTGAGGACTTGCTGCTGGATATTGGTCGTGAACAAACTCGCAGAGAACGTTCGCTACGCCGATTACAGCAACATCCTGGCTTAGATCAGATTTAAAAATTAGTAATGCGGATCCTGACTGCTGCGTCTGCATTACTGTGAGCACTCTTAATTAGAAGTAAAGCGGCAACTACATTAGGGCCTATCTTCCTGTTGTTTTCACTGTCATGAAGACAATCGTATGAAGAAAGCACTGGGAAGATAGGCTCCACATAACCATATAAAATAGATAACAGATAAGGAATACACCATGTCAGATATGTTAAAAAATGACGTGGACCCGATTGAAACTCGCGACTGGCTACAGGCGATTGAATCGGTCATCCGTGAAGAAGGTGTTGATCGTGCACAGTTTATTATCGAGCAGGTATTAAGCGAAGCACGTAAAGGCGGTGTTAACATTGCCGCTGGTGCATCTGGTAGTTCTGATTACATCAACACTATTGCTGTTGAAGATGAACCTGCATACCCTGGTAACATGGATTTAGAACGCCGTATCCGTTCTGCAATTCGCTGGAACGCTGTAATGACCGTTCTGCGTGCATCTAAAAAGGATTTAGAACTGGGTGGCCACATGGCATCATTCCAGTCCTCCGCAACTTTATATGAAGTTTGCTTCAACCATTTCTTCCGCGCTCATAACAACAATGATGGTGGTGACTTAGTCTTTTTCCAAGGCCATATCTCCCCAGGTATCTATGCGCGTGCATTCTTAGAAGGTCGTTTAACTGAAGAACAGATGAATAACTTCCGTCAAGAAATTGGTGGTAAAGGTCTGTCTTCTTATCCGCACCCTAAATTGATGCCAGATTTCTGGCAGTTCCCGACCGTTTCAATGGGCCTGGGACCACTAAATGCGATTTATCAGGCTAAATTCCTGAAATATTTGGATAACCGTGGACTGAAAGATACGTCAGCACAGCGTGTTTATGCTTTCTTAGGTGATGGTGAAATGGATGAGCCAGAATCTAAAGGCGCAATCACTATCGCAACACGCGATAAGTTAGATAACTTAGTCTTCGTTATTAACTGTAACTTGCAACGTTTAGATGGCCCGGTTACAGGTAACGGCAAAATTGTTAACGAGTTAGAAGGCATCTTTAGCGGAGCTGGCTGGCAAGTTATTAAAGTTATGTGGGGCGATCGTTGGGATGAGCTACTGCGTAAAGATACTACCGGTAAGCTGGTTCAATTGATGAACGAAACCCTTGACGGTGACTATCAAACATTTAAATCACGCGATGGTGCATATGTGCGTGAGCACTTCTTCAACCGTTATCCTGAAACGGCTGCATTAGTGAAAGATATGACTGATGACGAAATTTGGGCCCTGAACCGTGGTGGTCATGATCCGAAGAAAGTGTATGCAGCATTCAAAAAAGCGCAAGAAACTAAAGGCAAACCAACTGTTATTTTAGCTCAAACCATCAAAGGTTATGGTATGGGTGAAACTGCAGAAGGTAAAAACATTGCTCACCAAGTTAAGAAAATGAACATGGATGGCGTTCGCCACTTCCGTGATCAGTTCAATGTACCAGTTGCTGATGAGCAAATTGAAAAACTGCCATTTATCACTTTCGATAAAGATTCAGAAGAATACAAATACCTGCATGAGCGTCGTCAAGCTCTGGGTGGCTATTTACCAGCTCGTCGTGCTAAATTCGATGAAAAACTGGAAATTCCTACACTGGCAGATTTCAGTCAATTACTGGAAGAACAATCTAAAGAGATTTCAACAACAATCGCATTTGTTCGTGCATTGAATGTCATGTTGAAAAACAACTCTATCAAAGAGCGTTTAGTACCAATCATTGCAGACGAAGCTCGTACCTTCGGTATGGAAGGTCTGTTCCGTCAAATCGGTATCTATAGTCCGAAAGGTCAGCAATATACTCCGCAAGATCGTGAGCAAGTTGCTTACTATAAAGAAGACTCTAAAGGTCAAATTCTGCAAGAGGGTATCAACGAACTGGGTGCCGGTTCTTCATGGTTAGCGGCTGCAACATCATACAGCACCAATAACCTGCCAATGATCCCATTCTATATTTACTATTCTATGTTTGGTTTCCAACGTATTGGTGACTTAATGTGGGCAGCAGGTGACCAACAAGCTCGTGGCTTCTTGATCGGTGGTACTTCAGGTCGTACAACATTGAATGGTGAAGGCTTACAGCACGAAGATGGTCATAGCCATATCCAATCTCTGACGATTCCTAACTGTATTTCTTATGATCCAGCTTACGCTTATGAAGTTGCGGTGATCATGCAAAACGGTTTAGAGCGTATGTACGGCGAGAAACAAGAGAACGTGTATTACTACATCACGACTCTGAACGAAAACTATCACATGCACGCAATGCCGGAAGGTGTTGAAGAAGGTATCCGTAAAGGTATCTATAAACTGGCTTCTGTTGAAGGTAGCAAAGGTAAAGTGCAGCTATTAGGTTCAGGTTCTATGATGCGCCATGTTCGCGAAGCCGCTGATATTCTGGCCGCTGAGTATGGAATTGGTTCTGATGTCTATAGCGTAACATCATTCACTGAATTGGCGCGTGATGGTCAAGACTGTGAACGTTGGAATATGCTGCATCCATCAGCAACACCACGCGTACCGTATGTTGCTCAAGTAATGAATGATGCTCCAGCAGTTGCTTCTACTGACTACATGAAACTCTTCGCTGAGCAAATCCGTACTTATGTTCCAGCAAGTGAATACCGTGTTCTGGGTACAGATGGTTTTGGTCGTTCTGACAGCCGTGAGAACCTGCGTCACCACTTCGAAGTGGACACAACGTATGTCATCGTTGCAGCGTTAGGTGAATTGGCTAAACGTGGTGAGATTGATGTTAAAGTCGTTGAAGAAGCGATTAAAAAATACAACATCAACCCAGATAAAGTTAACCCACGTTTGGCATAAGAGGTAATAATCAATGTCTATTGAAATCCAAGTGCCAGATATCGGTGCTGATGAAGTTGAAGTCACCGAAGTGATGGTTAAAGTTGGTGATAAAGTAGAAGCTGAGCAATCGCTCATCACTGTTGAGGGTGATAAAGCGTCTATGGAAGTCCCATCTCCACAAGCGGGTGTGGTTAAAGAGATTAAAATTGCAGTTGGTGACAAAGTTACTACTGGTAAATTAATCATGATCTTTGATTCGGCAGAAGGTGCATCTGCGCCAGCTGCGGCTCCAGAAGCTCCTGCGGCAGCACCAACAGCACCTGCAGCTTCTGCACTGAAAGAAGTTGCTGTGCCAGATATCGGTGGTGATGAAGTTGAAGTCACCGAAATTATGGTGAAAGTGGGTGATGCAATCACGGCTGAGCAATCTCTGATTACCGTTGAAGGTGATAAGGCTTCAATGGAAGTCCCTGCGCCATTTGCAGGTACTGTCAAAGAGATCAAAATTGCGACTGGCGATAAAGTGAAAACTGGCTCGCTGATCATGGTATTCGAAGTTGCGGGCGCAGCGCCTGCAGCAGCGGTTTCTGCCCCAGCAGCACCGGCAGCGGCACCAGCCGCAGCGGCAATCAAAGACGTTAACGTGCCAGATATCGGTGGTGATGAAGTTGAAGTTACCGAAGTCATGGTCAAAGTTGGCGACACCGTAACAGCTGAGCAATCTTTAATCACCGTTGAAGGCGATAAAGCATCAATGGAAGTACCGGCACCATTCGCAGGTACAGTTAAAGAGATCAAGATTGCGACTGGCGATAAAGTCAAAACTGGTTCCCTGATTATGACTTTCGAAGTTGCGGGTGCAGCGCCAGCTCCTACTGCAGCTCCGGCTTCAGCACCAGTTGCAGCTCCAGCAGCTGCGCCAGTAGCCTCTGCTCCAGCTAAAACTGCTGATAGCAAAAATGAATTTGTTGAGAACGATGCGTATATTCACGCAACACCGGTTATTCGTCGTTTAGCGCGCGAATTCGGTGTGAACTTAGCGAAAGTGAAAGGTACGGGTCGTAAAGGTCGTATCTTACGTGAAGACGTTCAAGCTTACGTTAAAGATGCAATCAAGCGTGCGGAAGCACCAGCAGCAGCTGGCGGTGGTTTACCGGGGATGCTGCCATGGCCGAAAGTTGATTACAGCAAATTTGGTGAAGTTGAAGAAGTTGAGCTGGGTCGTATCCAGAAAATTTCTGGCGCTAACCTGAGCCGTAACTGGGTCATGATCCCGCACGTAACTCTGATGGAAGAAGTGGATACCACTGAAGTTGAAGAGTTCCGTAAGCAACAGAACAAAGAAGCTGAGAAGAAAAAACTGGATGTGAAAATCACTCCATTAGTCTTCGTGATGAAAGCGGTTGCTCGTGCTCTGGAAGAAATGCCACGCTTCAACAGCTCTATTTCAGAAGATGCACAGCGTCTGTTCCTGAAAAAATATATCAATATCGGTATCGCGGTTGATACACCAAATGGCTTAGTGGTTCCTGTTTTCAAAGACGTGAACAAAAAAGGCATTATGGAGTTATCTCGTGAGCTTGGCGAAGTGTCTAAGAAAGCGCGCGCAGGTAAACTGACCGCAGCAGACATGCAAGGCGGTTGTTTCACTATTTCTAGCTTAGGTGGTATCGGTACGACCGGCTTCGCACCAATCGTGAATGCACCTGAAGTGGCAATTATGGGGCTGTCTCGCTCTTCTATCAAACCAGTTTGGAATGGTAGCGAGTTTGTTCCTCGCCTGATTCTGCCAATGTCCTTGTCATTTGACCACCGTGTGATTGATGGCGCTGATGGTGCGCGCTTCATTACTTTAGTTGGACAACTGATGAGCGATATCCGCCGTCTGGTAATGTAACTAAGAAGACCGGTCAATTGACCGGTCTGTTTTATTTAGGCTGGGGCAGAGTTTTTCGCTGTTGCAACGAAAGGTTGGGAGTTACGTCACGTATTCAGCCTTTTCAGGATGTTAACAATTCTGTAAACTGCTTGCGGTGTGTACTTTACCAGTGGAAAATTCGTTTATTCGGCGGCCCCGCTGGACAAAACAAAAAGAGGTCATGATGAGTACTGAAATTAAAGCCCAAGTCGTTGTGCTTGGTGCAGGCCCAGCAGGTTATTCTGCGGCATTCCGTTGCGCTGACTTAGGTTTAGAAACTGTTTTGGTAGAACGTTACTCAACTCTTGGTGGAGTTTGTTTAAACGTTGGTTGTATCCCTTCTAAAGCATTACTGCACGTTGCTAAAGTTATCGAAGAAGCTAAAGCATTAGCTGAGCACGGTATTGTATTTGGCGAGCCAAAAACTGACATTTCCAAAGTTCGTCTGTGGAAAGAAAAAGTGATTAACCAGCTGACCGGCGGCTTAGCGGGAATGGCGAAAGGCCGTAAAGTTAACGTAGTTAACGGTCTGGGTAAATTTACTGGCGCGAATACACTGGTTGTTGAAGGCGAAAACGGCAGCACCACTATCAATTTTGATAATGCGATTATTGCTGCGGGTTCACGTCCAATTCAGTTACCATTTATTCCTCATGAAGATCCACGTATTTGGGATTCAACAGATGCATTAGAACTGCAAGAAGTTCCTGAGCGTCTGCTGGTCATGGGTGGCGGTATCATCGGTCTTGAGATGGGTACTGTATACCATGCACTGGGTTCACAAATTGATGTGGTTGAAATGTTTGACCAAGTTATCCCAGCTGCGGATAAAGACGTGGTTAAAGTATTCACTAAGCAAATCAGCAAGAAATTTAACTTACTGTTAGAAACTAAAGTGACTGCTGTTGAAGCGAAAGAAGATGGTATCTACGTTTCAATGGAAGGTAAAAAAGCGCCAGCTGAACCACAACGTTATGACGCTGTGTTAGTGGCTATCGGTCGCGTACCTAACGGTAAGAACTTAGACGCAGGTAAAGCGGGCGTTGAAGTTGATGATCGTGGTTTCATCCATGTTGATAAACAAATGCGTACTAACGTACCGCACATCTTTGCTATCGGTGACATTGTAGGTCAACCAATGCTGGCTCACAAAGGTGTTCACGAAGGTCACGTTGCAGCAGAAGTTATCTCTGGTCTGAAACACTACTTCGATCCTAAAGTTATTCCATCAATCGCTTATACTGAGCCAGAAGTTGCATGGGTTGGTTTAACTGAGAAAGAAGCGAAAGAGAAAAACATCAGCTATGAAACAGCAACATTCCCATGGGCTGCATCAGGTCGTGCAATCGCATCTGACTGTTCTGAAGGTATGACTAAGCTGATTTTCGACAAGCAATCTAACCGTATCATCGGTGGTGCAGTTGTTGGTGTTAACGGCGGTGAATTACTGGGCGAAATCGGTTTGGCAATCGAAATGGGTTGTGATGCTGAAGATTTAGCATTAACTATTCATGCTCACCCAACACTGTATGAATCAATTGGTATGGCTGCAGAGATCTACGAAGGTAGCATCACTGACTTACCAAACGCGAAAGCGAAAAAGAAAAAATAATTTTCTTTTTTAGCAAGAAATAAGCGAATTGAAGACCAAAGCAGAAATGTTTTGGTCTTTTTATTATTAATTAATAAAGCAGTGCTAACTTATTTTCTTAATTATATAAATATTATAATGGCTATAATTTTGATATTTACACTTAGTTGACTATAAAAGATTTTAAATTTAACTTCTTTGCTGTTTTTAAACAACAACAAGGATGTTAATTATGCTCTATATAGATTCAATGACTGTTTATGCCAACCCCGTCCCTTTTAATTTTACTGATGTAACGAATGATGATCTTTTTTATGGTGATTATGCTTTTAATAATAATAGTATAAATGAGCAATATGACCATTTGAAAACTATCACAAGAATTATAGAGAATGATAATTATAATCTGGAGATATCTAGAGATAGGGATGTAAATCGAGAAAATATAGTATCAGAAGATACGGTAAACACACCATTACCATCACCACAAGAACCATCACCTCAAGAAAAATTAACATTAAGTTATCAGGAATCTTTAAATAAAATAAGAGTGCTAAAAGAAGAGAAAAATAATTTAGAAAAAAGTTATGAATGGAATTTTTTGACTGATCCGGAGAAATACCCATGTAATTATTAATGGTTTTTTAAATCACCAGATCTTAATATCACTGCAAATGTTAAATTTAATTCAATACAAGATAGAGATCGCTTACTTTCAGATAACTTTGATGATAGCCCTATAGATATACCAAAATTAAACTTTTTTGATCCTAAACCTTTTTATAATGCTATTGAGAGAAACGCAGAATTATCAGCAAGAAATTATCTGCTAGCAACTCAGGAAAGACATACTCAATTAACAAAAGAAATTCAGTCTAATGAAAGTGAATTAAGAAATATTCAAATTAGTATTGAAAAAAGCAGTGTTTTAACAATCCCAACACCGTTAATTCCAGTAAACAGCGGAAGCTCCACGCTTGATGAAACAACAAGAATGGATACAAGTGTTGCTCAAGCAATTGAAAATAAACTGAATGCGATTGGTGATAAATTAGCAGAAACATTTGAATGTTCCTTTGGATTTGCTTGTGCATCGGATTTGGATAAGGCTGCTAAAAATCCAAATCTTGGGAACGATTTAACGGCAGAAGAAAAAGAAGAATTAGGAATCTCAGGTGGTAGCGTAAGTGGCACTCCTAATGGCTTTGAACCAGATGATGAAAGGTTTAACCAACAAGAAACTCATACATCCAATAGAATAAATGAAATTAAAGAATTGTTTGAATATGATAGCAGTAGAGCTGGTATTTAAATTGGGAATAGATCTTTGATTGAAATCCCAAACAAAGGTAACGCAAAGATTTTTAGTGGGGTATCAGAAGTAGAAATAAAGCAGTATTTTGTTGAGTTAACAGGTAATAAAGCTTTGCCCGAAGTAAGAGTAGTTCCAGGAAAAGGAAATATTTATACTGTTAAAACACCAAATGGGAGCTTCAACTTACGTGATTTTTCGAATTCTGCTAGAGAAACAGGAAAAGCTTGGACGATTGATATTCCAAGGGGCATTGCTAAAGATACTGCACCTGTAGAAATAAAATTTTTAAAGTGAGCATATAATGGAAAAAATTTTATATTTTGATGAAATTATTGATGATGCAAAAGGGCTATGGCTATCAGGGTTATTTGGTTCCATAGTTGGTTGGAATCCAAATAAATCTTTTTATGAACATAAAAATATCTTTTTCTATGTGATAAAAAAATTATTAGATGATCAAGTAATTAAATTTTGTTCTCCTGATGATCCACTAGGTAAAAATATTTCATACTGGAATGCTAATAGCCAAGAAATTGTTAATTACCTTGAAGTTCACTGGCCTGAAAATTCAGTGGAAGAAGATGATGATGAGTTGAATATGTATTTTTATGAAATGCCGGCTATTTTGTGGAAAGATGAGTCTGGAAAATATGTGGGTTCCTAAGTTTTCATTTATCCGTCAGTTATTTGAAATAATTTAAGTTTCAATTGAAGAGCCTAGATTTTCGTAGGCTCTTTTTTATTGCTTCCCCTCAGCAATTTGGTTGGACTAAAAAGACCAATAAACCCTATAAAATCCATTAAAAAATTTTAAACCAATCGCAATGATTTGCCTTATCAATTAGTCAGATAAGTAAAAATGAGTTATTAAATATAATTTGTGATAAGGGATGAAAAAAGACACTAATTAGAGTGCTTTCAGCCATGAAATGGATTATAAAAAGTAGGGTCTTAATGGATGTTTATAATGGATTATGATGTTTCAAGCTTAAAAATTGCCCTATAAAGTTTGTTAATGGGTTAAGTTAGCAGAAGAATGTTACTTTCTTGTGAATGAATTAACATTACGTTTAAATTCTGCTATGCTGATTGCCCGAAGCTGGACATAATTTTATCGCCATTGAGATTATGTGAGCAAATTCCTCTGACCTGGCACCGGATGATAATTTTTTTCAGGATGGTGCAGACAGCCGGGTATATAAATAACAAAGAAGCGAGGAGAACGTCGTGCTAGAAGAATACCGTAAGCACGTAGCCGAGCGTGCCGCTCAAGGGATTGTCCCTAAGCCATTAGATGCGTCACAAGTAGCTGCACTAGTCGAGTTACTGAAAAACCCACCCAAAGGTGAAGAAGATTTCTTGTTAGACCTGCTGACCAACCGTGTCCCACCTGGCGTTGATGAAGCAGCTTACGTTAAAGCTGGATTTTTAGCCGCGATCGCAAAAGGCGAAACATCCTCCCCTCTGATCTCCCCTGAAAAAGCCATTGAACTGCTAGGTACCATGCAGGGCGGATACAATATTCACGCACTAATCGAAGCTCTTGATGATGCCAAATTGGCAGCCATCGCAGCGAAAGCACTTTCCCACACTCTACTGATGTTCGATAATTTCTATGATGTAGAAGAAAAAGCGAAAGCGGGAAATGCGCATGCTAAGCAAGTGATTGAATCATGGGCGAATGCAGATTGGTTCAAAGAGCGTCCTGAATTAGCTGAAAAAATGACCGTGACGGTCTTTAAAGTGACTGGCGAAACCAACACGGATGACTTATCTCCTGCACCAGATGCATGGTCGCGACCAGATATTCCTCTGCATGCTTTAGCCATGCTGAAAAACGCACGCGATGGCATCGTTCCTGATGAAGCGGGTAACGTAGGTCCAATTAAACAAATCGAAGAACTGAATAAAAAAGGCTTCCCGCTGGCTTATGTGGGTGACGTTGTCGGTACTGGTTCTTCACGTAAATCAGCAACGAACTCCGTTCTGTGGTTTATGGGCGATGATATTCCATTCGTGCCTAATAAACGCGGTGGCGGTGTTGTGCTGGGCGGAAAAATTGCACCAATCTTCTTTAACACAATGGAAGATGCGGGAGCACTGCCAATTGAAGTGGATGTATCTAAGCTGAATATGGGCGATGTGATTGATATCTATCCATATAAAGGTGAAGTTCGTAATCACGAAACTAACGAATTGTTAGAAACATTCGAATTAAAAACGGACGTGTTAATCGACGAAGTTCGTGCTGGTGGTCGTATTCCTCTAATCATCGGTCGTGGCTTAACCACAAAAGCACGCGAGGCATTAGGTTTAGGTGCAACGGATATGTTCCGTCTTGCAAAACCTGTTGCACAAAGTAATCGTGGTTACTCATTAGCACAAAAAATGGTCGGTCGCGCATGCGGTCGTCAAGGTATTCGCCCTGGTGAATACTGTGAACCTAAAATGACGTCTGTCGGTTCACAAGATACAACGGGTCCAATGACTCGTGATGAGCTGAAAGACTTAGCGTGTTTAGGATTCTCTGCGGATTTAGTGATGCAGTCATTCTGTCACACGGCGGCGTATCCAAAACCAGTAGACGTGACAACACACCATACACTACCTGATTTTATTATGAACCGTGGTGGGGTTTCTCTGCGTCCGGGCGACGGTATTATTCACTCTTGGTTAAACCGTATGCTATTGCCAGATACTGTTGGTACTGGTGGTGACTCGCATACCCGTTTCCCAATTGGTATCTCATTCCCAGCAGGTTCTGGTTTAGTGGCTTTTGCTGCTGCAACCGGTGTTATGCCTCTGGATATGCCAGAGTCCGTATTAGTTCGCTTCAAAGGACAAATGCAACCGGGTATTACATTACGTGACCTTGTTCATGCTATTCCTCTGTATGCGATTAAAGATGGATTACTGACTGTTGAGAAAAAAGGTAAGAAAAACATTTTCTCTGGCCGTATTCTGGAAATTGAAGGTCTTCCTGAGCTGAAAGTTGAGCAAGCATTTGAATTAGCGGATGCGTCAGCAGAACGTTCAGCTGCGGGTTGTACTATCAAGTTGGATAAAGCGCCAATCATTGAATACCTGCAGTCCAACATCGTTCTGTTGAAATGGATGATCGCGGAAGGTTACGGCGACCGCCGTACCATCGAACGTCGTATCAAAGGGATGGAAAACTGGCTTGCTAACCCTGAGTTACTGGAAGGTGACGCGGATGCAGAATACGCGGCAGTGATTGAAATCGATCTTAATGAGATCAAAGAGCCAATTCTGTGTGCGCCAAATGACCCAGATGATGCACGTTTACTGTCTGATGTTCAGAATGAAAAAATCGATGAAGTATTTATCGGTTCTTGTATGACTAACATCGGTCACTTCCGTGCGGCAGGTAAACTGCTGGATTCCCATAAAGGTCAATTACCAACTCGCCTGTGGGTTGCGCCACCAACGAAGATGGATGCTGCGCAGCTAACGGAAGAAGGTTACTACAGCGTATTTGGTAAGAGTGGGGCTCGTATTGAAGTCCCAGGCTGTTCACTGTGTATGGGTAA
Source organism: Providencia sp. PROV209 (assembly GCF_028479485.1). Lineage (NCBI taxonomy): Bacteria > Pseudomonadati > Pseudomonadota > Gammaproteobacteria > Enterobacterales > Morganellaceae > Providencia > Providencia sp. PROV209. Next base: position 125,866 of record NZ_JAMPNR010000011.1, read on the forward strand.
CCAAGCTCGAGTGGCAGATGGCGCAACCGTTGTTTCCACGTCTACGCGTAACTTCCCGAACCGTTTAGGTACAGGTGCCAATGTTTATTTGGCATCAGCGGAGTTAGCCGCAGTGGCTTCCCTATTAGGTCGCTTGCCAACACCTGCTGAGTATCAACAGTTTATGAATAAAGTCGATGAGACTGCGGAAGACACATACCGTTATCTGAACTTTGATCGACTGGATCAGTACACTGAGAAAGCGGATGGAGTGATTTTCCAAACTGCTGTTTAATGATTGATTAATAGCGTTATATTAATTAAACCCCAATAGTTGTTAATTCAATTATTGGGGTTTTCTATTTCTACGTGAAAAATACAGAGGGATAAATAGGTTGATGCTAAATATATTGAGAAATTTCGATTAAATTTAAATCGGGATCTCGGAGATATAACGACAAAATTTTGCCTGTAGCGCCAGTGCGTTGTACAGGTCCTTCAATAATTTTTACATCCTGTTGTTCAAGATGTTTTTGCACATCGAGAAGCGGTATATCACTAATAAAACAGAGATCCAGTGACCCTGGCACGGGTAAGTGAGCCTTAGGTTCAAACTCTTTTCCATATTGGTGAATGTTTATTTTTTGCTGACCAAACTGTAATGCGTAACGTTGTTCACCAAACGTGATCACAGACATTTTTAAGATACGCTGGTAAAAATCAAGACAGGTATCAAGATTAGTGGTGGTTAAAACAAGGTGGTCTACGCGATTAATCATTGAAGCCCTTATTACTGAGTCGAAGAGGTATAGTTAATTTTAATTGAATAAGCATATTTGTGTAGCGCAATAATTCCATACTGAAATATTCTTCTGACAGCTCGTAATAGCGCTAAGCAAACCCACTTGACTCGCGTTATACTTAATTCAAAGACGCAAAGTGTGAGGTATTGCATATGGACTACCAATTTTTAAAGGATATTACAGGAAGTATTACCGCAAAATTTTCAATGGATCATGAAGCTATTGGTTATTGGCTAAACGAGGAAATTAAAAACGACCTCAGTTTACTGGATACTATCGCAGATAATTATGAACTGATTAAAGGCAGTGAAAAGCAGTGGGAGTTTATTGGTCACGAATACACACTGATTCTCGATGATGAGGAAGTCATGATCCGTGCGAATCAGTTAGCGTTTGAGACCGATGGGTTAGAAGAAGGAATGAGTTACTATGATAATGAAAGCATTGCCTTTTGCGGTATCAATGACTTCTTCGATATGCTAGATGACTATCGTGAATTTGTTATCGAAAATCGATAAAAAGTATTTTATTTATCGATTAATTTTATATTTTGATGATTTATAGCTATTATTTTAAGCGTGTTATTCAATTATTTACTCATGATTTTTGAGATTGTTAATTGAATTGAGCGAGTTTTCCTAGTCTAAATTTGATCGAAAAGGATATACATATGAATACTGATGATGTTACAGGCGCATTGAATGATGCAACGAATTGGTTTGTGGCAAATCAGGATCTGCTAGTCCAGTATGTCGTCAATATCGTTTCCGCACTTGTTATTTTAATTGTGGGGTTGATGATTGCTAAATGGGTTAGCCGTGGTTTGAATCGTGTGATGACAATGAGAGGAATTGACTCCACTGTTAGCGAATTCTTATCTGCTATTGCTCGCTATACCATTGTGGCATTTACCTTAATTGCTGTGCTGGGCAAAATTGGCGTACAAACTGCCTCTGTCATCGCGGTAATGGGTGCCGCCGGTTTAGCGGTTGGTTTAGCATTACAAAACTCATTAGGTAACTTTGCTGCAGGCGTTTTGCTGGTGGTATTTAGACCATTAAAAGCGGGTGAGTTTGTGAAGATTGGTGCGATTGACGGTACTGTTCAAAGCGTACAAATTTTCTCAACCACATTGAGAACGGCGGATGACCGTATCGTTGTTATCCCAAATGGTAAAATCATTGGGGACAGCATCATTAACGTGACCCGTGAGCCACTTCGCCGTCAAGATATCATGGTGGGCGTTGCTTATAACTCAGATATTGATATGGTTAAAAAAGTCTTAGGTGATATTGTTGCGGCTGATAAACGTATTCTGCACGATAAAGGTGTGACTATCCGTTTAAATGAAATGGCGCCATCTTCATTGAATTATTTAGTGCGTTTTTGGACCACGAATGGTGATACTTGGCCTGTTTACTGGGATTTAATGGAAAACTTTAAACGTGCATTAGATCAGCACAATATTGGAATTCCATTCCCACAAATGGATGTTCATCTCCACCAAGTTAATCCTAGCGTGAAAAATATTTCTGCTGAATAAGTCATCATGTGTACCATGAAAAATGGCGTAGACTAGAAAACTACGCCATTTTTATTCCCAGAATATAGGTAATCTTATTTCAAATTTCTCTCCATGAATTTGTATTAGCCTTTCTTATGCCCTATTAGAGTTAATCGTTTTCACTAATGATTTTTCGTGGATATTATTCTGTGCAGATAATCTGAATAATTATTAGGAAAATTTGCATGTTTACGATTTATTTTCAGGGAGCTCTTTTAGGGGCTGCAATGATATTGCCATTAGGTCCACAAAATGCATTTGTTTTACAACAAGGTAGCCGAAAGCAGTTTCATTTGATGAGTGCATTATTATGCGCATTAAGTGATACGATTTTAATTATTGCGGGGGTTTTTGGTGGCAGCGCGTTATTAAGTCAATCTGAGCTATTAATGGCACTGATTACTTGGGCGGGAGTCGCATTTTTAGTGTGGTATGGCTATGAGGCATTTCGCACAGCAATGACGCCAGATGACGCAGTATTGCAATTAGAACGTAAGATGATGACACGATGGAAAGTGGTCGTGACGTTGTTTGCCGTGACTTGGCTTAACCCTCATGTGTATTTAGATACTTTTGTGGTATTAGGTAGTGTTGGTGGTCAATTAGAAAGTCAGTTGCGCCCATGGTTCACGGCTGGGGCATTAACGGCTTCATTCGTTTGGTTTTTTTTATTAGCGATGTTAGCGGCGTGGTTTTCTCCTATACTGAATAAACCACGGTCCCAGCGTTTTATTAATCTGTTTGTAGGCTGTGTGATGTGGTTTATTGCATTTCAACTCGCAATGCACGGGCTAGGATATTAATTAGCATTATTCTGAATCGCAGTTTGTGGTAAATATGATAATGTGAATCTTAATCAGAGGAGGTTTATGATGAACTTCCTCTTTATTATAGAGAAAAACACCATTGGGAGGTTCTGTGAAATTGAAATCTATCGTTGTTGCTGCCGTATTGGCAGGTCTTGCGGTTCCGAGCATCTCTTTGGCTAGTGCAGCACCGGAAGGTCCTCATATTTCAACGTCAGCAAGTGGGGCGGTGAAAGTAGCACCGGATATGGCAACGTTGAGCATTAATGTGCAGGTTACGAATAAAGATGCTGCGGCGGCAAAAGCGGCAGTTGATAAGCGCGTTGCTGAATACTTTGAATTCCTGAAGAAAAATGGAATTGAAAAGCAGGATATTGATGCTGCAAATGTACGAACACAACCTAACTATGATTATAGTTCAGCGTCTAAGCCAACACTGAAAGGATATACGGCGATAAGAACCGTCGATGTCAAAGTGAAAAAGTTGGATCAGCTAAATGTTCTACTTGATGGTGCGTTGACGGCAGGATTAAATGAAATTAATTCTGTGCAGTTTGGGGTGAGTGATCCTCAGAAATACCGTAATGCAGCCCGTGACCAAGCAATGAAGAATGCTCAGTTACAAGCTGAAGCGCTGGCAAAAGGGTTTAATGCACAGTTAGGACCGATTTATAGCATTAATTACAATGCTCCAGCTGATGTCCCATATCCAATGGCTGTGCGTGGTCAAGCGGGGTCACTGAAAGCGGCGGCTCAAGATCTCAACGTTAATGAGACCTATGAGCAGCAAAGTATCGATTTTAATGATCAAGTTGATGTGGTGTTTGAAATTAAACGTTAATCTCAGCGGCGATTTCATCATCTTGTTTTAGCATCTGGCGTCCTGTTTTTAATAGGGCGTCAGTGACTTTCTTCATTGTGCGACTTTCCGGTGCAAAACGATGCCAGTAGAGCATCCGGCGTTGACAGAGCCCCGGTGTTAAATCAATTAATTCACCATTTTCTAACTCACTGGCAATTTGCAAGTGTGGGATCATACAGCATGTTGACCCCTGTTTAGCTAATTGTACAAAGGCCTCTGATGAGTTAACGATATGGCAAGGTACACTGCCAGGTGATAGTCCAAAGTTTTGTTGTACAAAGGCTTGGTGCATATCATCCAAATGGTCAAATGCCACCGCGGGTGCTTTTAGTAAGGAGGCTCGAGTTACCCCATCAGGGAAATACTTCGCGGCAAAACCCGGTGAGGCGACGAAAATATAGTCTAATGCGCCCAGTTTATCGACTAAACAACCTGGCAAGGCTTGAGGTTGAATACTGATAGCCCCGACCACCTCCCCGCGTCTTAGGCGCTCTTGGGTGCGGGTTTCATCTTCCACTTGAATGTTCAAACGGATAGGCGTATTACCTAAAACTGGGTTTAGGGCGGGCAAAAACCATGTTGCTAAACTGTCAGCGTTCACCGCTAAGGAGAGCAATAATGGCGTGGAGCCACTGTTTTCATCTCCAAGCCACTGTTCTTCGAGTAATTCAACTTGATGAAGCAATGCCAACAGTTTTTGACCTTGTTCAGTTGGATGTGGCGGAACGGTACGCACAAGCAAAGGTTGACCAAAAAGGTTTTCTAACTGTTTGATTCGTTGAGAAACTGCAGACTGAGTGATGCATAACTTTTGTGCTGCTCGTTCAAATCCGCGTTCACGAATGACGGCATCCAGTGCTTGCAAGGCGCGATAATCAGGGCGCTTCATCAAAAACTCTCCTTCTTGTTATTCTGCCAATCACTATGCCATATTTTTAGGGATAACACTTGCAAATATTCCTAAAGGGTATTTTTCATAAGAAGTAGTGCACAATCCCTAATAACAATACTGCAACTTGCAGAATGTCCGGTATATACTATTCACTATCTATTTAATGATTGAATATTCCAGTATAAGGCTCTCGCATGACTCAGGATGAATTGAAAAAAGCAGTAGGTTGGGCGGCATTAGAATATGTTAAGCCAGGCACGATTGTTGGGGTAGGTACAGGTTCTACCGCATCCCACTTTATTGATGCATTGGCAACAATGAAGGGACAAATTGAAGGAGCCGTTTCTAGCTCTGAAGCATCAACACAAAAATTGAAATCCTTGGGTATTCCTGTTTTTGACTGTAACAGTGTAGATTCATTAGATGTTTATGTTGATGGGGCTGATGAAGTAGATGGCAACATGAACATGATCAAAGGCGGTGGTGCCGCATTAACTCGCGAAAAAATTGTTTCTGCCATTGCTAAAACGTTTGTCTGTATCGTTGACCAATCTAAGTTAGTGGGTGTTTTAGGTAATTTCCCTCTACCTGTCGAAGTCATTCCAATGGCGCGTAGCTATGTTGCGCGTGAATTGGTTAAATTAGGCGGGCAACCAGTTTACCGTGAAAATGTGGTGACGGATAACGGTAACGTTATTCTGGATGTCCACAACTTAAAGATCCTCGATCCTGTTGCATTAGAAAACAAAATCAACGGTATTGCTGGCGTCGTGACTGTGGGACTATTCGCTAACCGTGGTGCTGATGTCGTATTGATGGGAACAGCTGAAGGTGTAAAAACTATTAAGCTGTAATCTTCTGTGGTTAATGATAAGCCAGTGGATTTTAAGTTCACTGGCTTATTTTGTTTTTAACTAGATAGCTAAAGCGTTAATGACTTTTATAAATATGGTAAACCTGAAAATTATTTAAATTTTTTTTACCATCCGTTATTTTGGTGATATATCTCACACAAATGCCCATTGGGTGGGCAAAATGCTTATTTTGTGTTACCGCTCTAGATTTTCCACCACATAACTTCTTTTTCTTCACACTTTTTAGCAGCGTCTAAGCAATCGTTTGTATTGCTACTGCGCTGAATTTTGCTATGTTGGTATTCTCGTTTTATTTCAAGGTGCATGTGAGGGGCTGGAGTGCCTTAATTTCATGACTTGCATCTCGAATTATTTTGAGTTCATACGAAATTCATCTGTCATAAATTAAGTACGATAGGGTAGGGTAAATGGTCAAGGTATCTTTGCAGAAAGACAAAATTAAATTTTTACTGCTTGAAGGTGTTCACCAAAGTGCTGTGGATAACCTCAAAGCAGCGGGTTACACCAATATCGAATATCACAAAAGCGCGCTGTCGGACGAAGAATTAAAAGAAGCAATTAAAGACGCTCGTTTTGTCGGTATCCGTTCCCGTACTCATTTGACTGAAGAGATCTTTGCATCGGCAGAGAAACTGGTGGCAGTGGGTTGCTTCTGTATTGGGACTAACCAAGTTGATTTAGATGCGGCAGCAAAACGCGGTATTCCTGTCTTTAACGCACCATTCTCCAACACACGTTCCGTGGCGGAAATGGTATTAGGTCAGCTATTACTATTATTGCGTCGTATTCCTGAAGCCAATATGCAGGCGCACCGCGGTATTTGGGAAAAACAAGCGAAAGGCTGTTTTGAAGCTCGAGGCAAGCGTTTAGGTATTGTCGGTTATGGTCATATCGGTACTCAGTTAGGGATCTTAGCTGAAGGGATTGGTATGGATGTTTATTTTTATGACATTGAAAATAAATTGCCATTAGGTAATGCGACGCAAGTTCGCTCATTACCTGAGCTACTGAAAATGAGCGATGTGGTGAGTTTGCATGTGCCCGAAACAGCAAGTACCAAGGATATGATTGGTGCAACGCAATTTGAGCAAATGAAAAAAGGTGCAATTTTCATCAATGCTTCTCGTGGTACGGTCGTTGATATCCCAGCACTTAGCGCAGCATTAGAAAGCAAAAAATTATCAGGCGCGGCAGTTGATGTGTTCCCAACAGAGCCAGCGGCAAATAATGATCCGAATGATCCGTTCATCTCTGAGTTGATTAAATTTGACAACGTGATCCTGACACCACACATCGGTGGTTCAACGGAAGAAGCGCAAGAGAATATCGGTTTAGAAGTGGCGAGTAAGCTAGCAAAATACTCTGACAATGGTTCAACATTATCTGCGGTTAACTTCCCTGAGGTTTCACTGCCAGTCCATACGGATGATACCAACCGCTTACTGCATATTCATGAAAACCGTCCAGGGATGATGAATAGCATCAACCAAGTATTTACGGAAAATAACATCAACGTAGTAGGGCAATATCTGAGAACGTCAGGTAATGTTGGTTATGTTGTTATTGATGTGCTGACGCAATCACCTGGTCAGGCGGATGAAGTGTTAGTGAAATTGAAATCACTGCCAGGCACTATTCGCGCTCGCCTGTTGTTCTAATTGAATTTAGCTTTTTATTCTCATATGGCGTTGGTGCTTACCAGCGCCATATTTTTTTAGGGGTGATAATTTCAGGTAATGGAATATCCCAATGTGCTACTGGTAAATTTTCAACTTGCTGGCAATCATGGGCAAGCCCAATAGGATAAAAGCCAGTTTGCTGCCATTTCGCTAACGTTCTATCGTAAAAACCGCCACCCATTCCTAATCGCTGCCCTTGGCTATCAAATGCCACGAGTGGGATCATCATAATATCGAGCTGCTCAATGGGTAATACATCTGAAATATTCAATGGAGGTTCTTCGATATTAAACTTATTTTTTACTAGTGCAGTTTCTGGTGTGTAACGTAAAAATAAGAGGTTATTAGGGCTAAATGGATGAATGACGGGGAGATAAATATGTTTCCCTTGTTCCCAGAGAGCTTGAATTAATGGGCGTGTATTAATTTCCCCATCGAACGATAGAAATAGGGCGATAGTTTTTGCTTGTGCTATTTTGGGGTGATTGAGTGAGTGAGTCACTATTTGCTGTGCCGCAGCGTCTTGTGCTTCAAGGGAAAGTGCCCGACGGGCTGCCCTAATGGATTGACGAGTTTGCTGACGTGATAAAGAAAGCGCATCTGACATAACCATTTCCATATACCTTCCCTCATAGAAAGTTGTATAACCAGCGGAAAAACATAACAAACAGTATATCGCAAGCGATAGGAATGGGTAGTTTTTCGCAGAGTATTTGGGAAGTTGTGCAGAGGACACATAAACAACAGGAAAAGAAAGGGAGGTCTCCAAGATGCCGTTGTAGGCTGTAACCCTTGAACCCTTGGTTCAAGGTGAACGCAGTTTAGCAACCTTTAGGCTTCCTGAGCGAATCAGGCATGCTCACCAGCGCAAAAACCACATTCTGTTTGGTATGAAATATCGGCTCAGGGGACTCACCCACTGACGCGCATCTCAGAGAAATTTGTTTTGAGAACTTACGTTACTCAGTGACTTCATTGTACGAAATTAGAGTATAAATGCAACCTAATTTTTAGTTTTATTTTTTACTAGTGATTGATTAATAAGCATAATTACTCTAGGGGCAATACCTGCCTCTCAGTGATTTTCACCTGATCGTGCAACGCTTGCTCAATCGTTTGTTGCAATACCTTTATCTTCTCTTCCATATTATAAGCATAATCGCGTGTTTTTGTCTTTTCTTGTGCTAATTCGTGACAGACGTTCAATGCGACAATGAAAATAAGCTGTTCAGTGTTAGTTACACCACTTCTGTCTTTTAAATTCTTTAGACGTTCTTCTAACTCTTTTGCGGCTTCTAACAGCGCTTCTTTTTGTTCTATTGGGCAATTAACGCGCATAGATCGCCCAAAAATCTGAATATCAACGGGTTGTGCGGACATGATACCTCCATACTAAAATCTTTTTCGCCAATAAAAGTGGGACATTTGGCGTAAATGTTGTTAATTTTCACATAGCTTATGCATAGATAGGCATTGGCGTTATATTACTAGTTTAGAATAAAAATAAACTAATAATAACTCAGACAAAAAAAAGCAGACTGGTCTAGCGGCTATCCTTGGTGGTAGCATATCACGAATCCCAAGCTAACATGACGAATTCAGATGTCTATACAAAAATCTTTACCTAACTATGAATCGTTGGACAATTTGCTCCAACAGCACTCAATCGCACTCACTGCTGCCGAAATCCATGGTTTAATTACCGGATTAATTTGTGGAGGAAGTCGTGACCACGGTTGGCAAACACTCGTCCATGATTTGGCAAATGACGGACTTGCATTTCCACAGACGGTAGCTCAGCCGCTACGTGAGCTGTATGACCTCACATTTGATGCATTAGATGACAGCGAATTCGCATTTAATATGCTATTTCCTGATGAAGACGCTTCAGTGTTTGATCACGCAGATGCGTTAGCTGGCTGGGTTAATCACTTCTTACTGGGCATTGGTGTTGCTCAACCTAAACTTACTGATAAAAAAGAGATTAGCGAAGTTATTACTGATTTACGTAACATCGGTATGCTTGGTTATGATGAAGAAGAAGACCAAGAAGAGCTTGAGCAAGCCTTAGAAGAAGTTGTTGAATATGTCAGAGTTGCCGTTCAACTGTGCTACATCGCATTAGTTGAGCCGAAAAATGGACCAACCGCAGTCGAGAATATCAAGCCCGTTCTCCACTAATCTATAATGCTAGGTAATGACCATTAACCGTCGGTTTTCTGGGTTATCAGAAGCCTATGGTTAAGGGGGCTCTTTACCTAATATAAGACGATTGCTCTTTGATTTTTAGCTAATCATCAAATAAGCAATTTACCTAAAACCCAAAATAATAAGGCAATAACGGTATGAATAAGCAGGAATTTATTTCTCGTCGTAATGCATTATTGGCTCAAATGGCGCCTGCAAGTGCTGCCATTATTTTCTCAGCACCTGAAGCACAACGTAATGCGGATTGCGAATATCCGTATCGCCAGCACAGTGATTTTTTGTATCTGACTGGATTTAGTGAGCCAGAAGCGGTTTTAGTTTTAATTAAAAGTGATGAGAAACATAGTCATACCGTGTTGTTCAACCGCGTCCGTGATTTAACCGCAGAAATTTGGTTTGGTCGTCGTCTAGGACAAGAAGCGGCACCTGAAAAATTAGGTGTAGATAAAGCGCTACCATTTGATGAGATTGTTGATCAACTCTATCAATTATTGAATGGATTAGATGTGGTTTATCATGCTCAAGGTGAGTTTGAGTATGCGGATAAATTGGTTTTTGGTGCGCTGGATGTATTACGCCGTGGTAGCCGCCGCAATTTGAAAGCCCCTCAAACTGTTATTGATTGGCGTCCGATGGTGCATGAAATGCGTCTGTTTAAATCGGATGCAGAAATGGCAGTTATGCGTAAAGCGGGGGAAATCTCAGCCTTAGCCCACATTCGTGCGATGGAAACTTGCCGTCCAAATATGTATGAATATCAACTCTGTGGTGAAATTGAATATGAATTCACTCGCCATGGCGCGCGTTTCCCTTCCTATAACACTATCGTTGGTAGCGGCGAAAATGCCTGCATTTTGCACTACACCGAAAATGAATGTGCTATGAAGGATGGAGACTTAGTTTTAATTGATGCGGGTGCGGAGTTAGAAGGGTACGCAGGAGATATTACTCGTACGTTTCCTGTGAATGGTAAATTTACCCAAGCGCAGCGTGAAATTTACGACATCGTTCTTGAATCTATCAATACCGCATTAGCGCTTTATCGCCCAGGAACCAGCATCCACGAAGTGACTCGACAAATTGTTCGTATCAAAACGGAAGGTTTAGTGAAATTAGGCATTTTACAGGGTGATGTCGAACAATTGATCGAAAACAAAGCGTATCATCCATTTTTTATGCATGGTTTAAGTCATTGGTTGGGCTTAGATGTGCATGATGTTGGTTTCTATGGTGTGGAAAGAGATCGCATTTTGGAACCGGGCATGGTGCTGACCATTGAGCCGGGGCTCTATATTGCACCAGATGCAGATGTACCCCCTCAATACCGCGGTATTGGTGTGCGTATTGAAGATGACATTCTTATCACTGAAGATGGGAATGAGAATCTAACGTCAATGGTCGTGAAAGATCCAGATGAAATAGAAGCGTTAATGGCGGCTGCTAAAAAACGCTTAGGTTAAGCAGTACAAAGTAATAACAGAAGGTAATTAATAATCTATGAATGTGATTATTGTTGGGGGAGGGATGGCTGGCGCCACATTGGCTCTGGCGATTTCGTCACTCAGTCAAGGACGCGTTTCGGTATCACTCATTGAAGCCTCTCGACCGGAAGGTCAGCATCCAGGCTTTGATGCTCGAGCGATTGCATTATCCCACGGCACCTGTCAGTACTTGTCATCGATAGGTGTTTGGTCTGCTTTTGCTGACTGTGTGACTCCGATTAATCACGTTCATGTGTCTGATAGAGGTCATGCCGGTTTTGTTAATATTCATGCCGAAGGTCACCAGATTACCGAGCTCGGTAATGTGATTGAATTGCATGAAGCTGGCGCCCGTTTATTTACCCTGTTGCGTAAGGCCCCAGGAGTCAAACTCTATTGTCCTGCAAAAGTAGAGCATGTAGAGCGTACCGTGGATAATGTGACGGTCACGTTAGCAAGTGGCGAACAAATTACGGGTCATCTTTTAGTGGCGGCCGATGGAAGTCGCTCTGCGATTGGACAAGCTTGTAACATGCAATGGCAGCAGGATGATTATGGGCAAGTGGCGATTATCGCGAACGTCAAAACAGCAATTGACCCCGCAGGACGTGCTTTCGAGCGCTTTACTGAATTTGGTCCTTTAGCGTTATTGCCTATGTCAGAAGGGCGCAGCTCGCTAGTGTGGTGCCATCATCAAGAGCATGCTGATGCTATTAATTCATGGGACGACGAAACGTTTATTCGCAAATTGCAGCAAGCATTTGGTTGGCGTTTAGGTGAAATCACCCAAGCCGGTAAACGCAACTGTTACCCGTTAGTATTAAGAAAAGCGGTTAATTCAGTGAGTCATCGTGTTGCGCTGGTGGGAAATGCAGCTCAGACGCTACACCCAATCGCGGGGCAAGGTTTCAATCTTGGGATCCGTGATGTAATGCAATTAGCTGAATTAGTGGTGAATGCTCATGCTAATCAGCAAGATATTGGTCATTATTCATTGCTAAATCAGTACCAACAATCCCGATTAGCTGACAGAGAAAAAACGGTCGCCATGACGGATGGTCTGGTTCGGTTATTTGCTAATCGTTGCTTTCCCCTGATCGTTGGGCGCAATTTGGGACTGATGGCGATGGAAATGTTACCGCCTATTCGTGATGTTTTAGCCCGCCAAACCCTTGGCTGGGTCGCACATAAATAACCACAAAATTAAGAGGAATTATAATATGCAATCGTTCGATGTGGTTATCGCTGGTGGTGGCATGGTTGGGCTGGCATTGGCATGTGGACTCGAAGGCAGTGGTTTACGTGTGGCAGTGGTAGAAAACCATCCGCCTAAAGTGCCATTTTCTGCCAGTGAGCCCCATGCGCTGCGCGTATCAGCAATTAATGCAGCGAGTGAAAAATTATTGGCTCACTTAGATGTGTGGTCAGCCATTAAAGGAATGAGAGCGTCTGCCTATAATGGTATGGAAGTGTGGGATAACCATAGTTTTGGGCGTATCGCTTTTTCTGCAAAAGACCAAAACCTTTCGCACTTAGGTCATATTGTTGAAAATAATGTGGTACGTGATGCGCTGTGGCAAAAAGCCAGCCAATTGCGTGATGTGACATTATTAGCGCCAGCGACCATTAAGAAAGTTGTTTGGGGCGAAAATGATGTTTTCATCACGTTAGATGACGAAAATATGCTGACAGCTCGATTAGTTGTCGGTGCCGATGGGGCGAATTCATGGTTACGTAGTCATGCGGATATCCCACTGACATTCTGGGATTATGAACATACTGCGTTAGTTGCCACAATTAGAACGGAACGTCCACACGAAGGGATTGCTCGCCAAGCCTTTAATGGGGAAGGTATCCTCGCATTCTTACCATTGAGCGACCCGCATTTATGCTCGATTGTGTGGTCCCAACCAAACTTAGCCGCGGCGCGTCGCCAAGATTTAGACAAGCTCGAGTTTGAGAAAGAGTTAACCGTTGCATTTGATGCTAATTTAGGGTTATGCCAGCTTGAAAGCGATCGTGTGACTATTCCATTAACTGGGCGTTATGCACGCCAGTTTGCGGCTCAGCGTCTTGCACTTCTGGGGGATGCTGCTCATACGATTCATCCATTGGCAGGTCAGGGCGTTAACCTTGGTTTTATGGACGTTGCTATGCTGATCGGTGAAATCAGAAGATTGCATCGAGAAGGTAAGGATTTTGGTCAATATTTCTATTTACGTGACTATGAGCGCAGTCGTAAACATAGTGCCGCATTGATGTTAGCGGGTATGCAAGGGTTCCGTGAGTTATTCGATGGCAATAACCCTGCGAAAAAATTGTTACGTGATATTGGCTTAGTATTAGCGGATAGCCTACCCGGAATAAAACCACAATTGCTGAACCATGCAATGGGCTTATCGGATATGCCTAAATGGTTAAAACAACTCCCTATTGATAGTCAGTAATCGATTTTATTTTTCTCTTATAGACGGAACGCTGAGTTTAACGCGTTCCGTTTTTTTATTTGTAATCACTATCTACCCACCTCGTTGATACTTTCCAATGGCTGAGAAAAACTAATTTATCCCTTATTTCGGATTAGTTTTTCTAATTTAACAATTAGACGCTGTTAGAGCCTTATTTCGATGGGAATCTCAGTTTTGATGATATTTTGCTCACCAATAAGCCAAATATGAAGGGATTGAGTGATCGTTCTCAATTATTTAACAAAAAGCGCTGGCAATATAACCGCGCAATCAGTAATACAGTGAGTACGTCACCCTATTTTTTTTTATAGCATCCAATTTCGAATGTTAGCGATTTTGAATCAAATTCGATGATTTGCGTTTTGATGAAACGGGGTTTACAGAAAAAATTTATACCGTCATCACGCAATCACCCCATCAGACACAGTAATGTAAAGAGGGTATTCATGGTAAAGCAAACAACTCTATATGATGAGCATATAGCCTGCGGTGCAAAAATGGTGGATTTCCACGGGTGGATGATGCCACTGCACTATGGTTCGCAAATCAACGAACATAATATTGTCCGAACCGATGCAGGAATGTTTGATGTTTCCCACATGACCATTGTTGATTTACATGGTGAAGGCTGCCGCGATTTTCTCCGTTATCTTCTCGCCAATGATATTGCCAAACTCACGATCAAAGGCCGCGCACTGTATACCGGTATGCTGAATGCATCCGGTGGTGTGATTGATGATTTGATTGTTTATTACCTTGACGATGATTTCTATCGTTTGGTGGTTAACTCTGCGACACGAGACAAAGACATTGCATGGATTGAACAGCATGCTAAAGAGTATGCTGTTGCAATCACTGTACGCGATGATCTCGCGTTATTAGCCGTTCAAGGTCCAAAGGCACAAGATAAAGTTCACTCTTTACTGACTGAAGAGCAGCGTGCTGCAATTAAAGATATGAAGCCTTTCTATGGTGTACAAACTGGCGATCTGTTTATTGCAACAACAGGTTATACCGGTGAGAAAGGCTATGAAATCGCAATGCCAAAGCAGCAAGTTGTAGAGTTTTGGCGCAAGCTGCTTAAAGCGGGTGTGCATCCAGCTGGCTTGGGTGCTCGTGATACGTTACGCCTTGAAGCAGGTATGAATTTATATGGGCAAGATATGGACGAGTCTATTTCTCCATTGGCAGCCAATATGGGATGGACAATTGCTTGGGAACCGCAAGATCGGAACTTTATCGGTCGTGAAGCATTGGAAAAGCAACGTGCGCAAGGTTCAGACAAACTGGTTGGTATTGTCATGCGTGAAAAAGGCATTTTACGTGCTGAACAGGTTGTGCGCTTTACCGACGAATCGGGTAAATTGCATGAGGGAGTGATCACTAGCGGTTCATTTTCTCCAACGTTGGGTTTCAGTATCGCATTAGCGCGTGTACCGAATGGGATTAAAAATCAGGCCATCGTTGAAATTCGCCATCGTGAAATGCCGGTTGAAGTGGTTAAGCCGGGGTTCGTACGCGAAGGTAAGGCATTAGTATAATTAGATATTTTCTAATGCAACACAATATTTAGTTTTATTCTCAAAAAACATATTCTCAGAATCAGAAGAGAGGCTAGAAATGAGCAATGCACCTAAAGAGTTAAGATATACCCGTGAACACGAATGGTTACGTGATGAAGGCAACGGTGAGTTTACTGTGGGTATCACTGAACATGCGCAAGAAACTTTAGGCGATATGGTTTTTGTCGACTTACCTAACGTAGGTGATGTCGTGAGTGCAGGGGATGACTGCGCAGTTGTTGAATCTGTTAAGGCGGCATCTGATATTTATGCACCTATTAGCGGTGAAATTATCGCAGTAAATGATGCATTAAGTGATTCTCCAGAATTAGTCAACGAATCACCTTATCAAGAAGGTTGGATTTTCCGCATTAAGATGACTGATGACTCACAGTTAGCTGACCTGATTGATGCTCAGGGTTATCTGAGCATGATCGCCGCGGAAGAGTAATTTATTGCATCGTACGTTGCGCTGTAGCCTGATAGTTCGCTACAGCGCAACGTATTTAAAAATATTGTTTTTATAAAGGTTAGTTTGAACTGGCCCACTTACCTCGCAGTTTATAAATAGGTCTTATCATCGCTAGAGTCTTATAACCTACGCTACGCACGGCAAAAAGGATGGGAACACAGATATGTCGATGTCACTGAGTCAACTAGAAAACCGTTCAGAATTTATCTCGCGCCACATTGGATCATCAGAACAACAAATAAAAACCATGTTAGGTACTGTTGGTGCGACCTCTCTCGATAATTTAATGGACAAAATTGTCCCAAAAGCAATCTTACTACCGGAACCACCAAGAGTGGGTGGTGGTGCTACAGAACAAGAGGCATTGGCCGAGCTAAAAGGCATCGCATCTCTTAATAAACGCTATAAAAGTTACATCGGTATGGGCTATGCCCCTGCAGTACTTCCCCCTGTTATCTTGCGTAATTTGTTAGAAAATCCCGGCTGGTACACGGCCTATACGCCGTATCAACCTGAGGTTTCTCAAGGGCGTCTTGAATCCCTGCTGAATTTTCAGCAACTCACTATCGATTTGACGGGCTTAGATCTCGCTTCAGCGTCCTTATTGGATGAAGCGACTGCGGCGGCTGAAGCCATGGCGATGGCAAAACGTATTAGTAAGTTGAAAAACGCAGAGCGTTTTTTCGTTGCAGATGATATCCATCCTCAAACACTTGATGTTGTGCGTACTCGCGCGGGTACTTTCGGTTTTGAAGTGATTGTGGATAGTGCAGAAAAAGCACTGGAGCATGAAGGGGTATTTGGTGTATTGCTACAACAAGTTGGTACCACAGGGAACATTCATGATTACAGTGAACTGTTTGCTAAGCTGAAAGAGAAAAATATCGTCAGTTGTGTGGCTGCGGATATGATGGCACTCGTTTTACTGACAGCACCAGCAAAACAAGGTGCGGATATTGTCTTTGGCTCCGCTCAACGTTTTGGTGTACCAATGGGCTATGGTGGTCCTCATGCCGCATTTTTTGCCTGCAAAGATGAATTTAAACGCGCGATGCCGGGACGTATTATCGGGGTCTCCCGTGATGCGGCAGGACATACAGCATTACGCATGGCAATGCAAACTCGTGAGCAACATATTCGCCGCGAAAAAGCGAACTCTAACATTTGTACCTCTCAAGTTTTACTCGCTAACATTGCAGCAATGTACGCGGTGTATCATGGTCCTGAAGGTTTAAAACTGATTGCTGAGCGTATTCACCGCTTTAGCTCTATTTTTGCCAAAGCGCTTACAGAGGCGGGTATTACTCTTCGTCATAAAACGTGGTTCGATACTCTCGCGATTGAAGTCGCAGATAAAGCCGCAGTATTAGCGCGCGCAGAAAAAGCACAAGTCAACTTGCGCACAGATATTCATGGTGCGGTGGGCGTAACATTTAGCGAAGTCACTTCACGTCATGACCTGAACGAGTTGTTCTTCGTGATCACTGGCATGGATAAAAAATTGGATTTTGAAGCATTAGACAAGCTCGTTTCAGAAGGCACAAATTCTATTCCAGCCGCGATGTTGCGTGATGATGTTATCTTAGCCCATCCAAATTTCCATCGTTATCATAGTGAAACGGAAATGATGCGCTACATGCATAGCTTAGAACGTAAGGATTTAGCGCTGAATCAAGCGATGATCCCATTAGGTTCATGTACGATGAAACTGAACGCTTCTGCGGAGATGATCCCTATCACATGGCCTGAATTTGGTGAATTACACCCGTTCTGCCCACCAGAGCAAGCGCAAGGTTATCACCAAATGATTGAGCAGCTTTCTCACTGGTTAGTGCAATTAACGGGTTATGACGCCGTTTGCATGCAGCCAAACTCAGGGGCACAAGGTGAATACGCGGGGCTGTTAGCGATTCGTCGTTACCATGAAAGCCGCAATGAAGGCGCGCGTAATATCTGTTTGATCCCCGCATCGGCACACGGAACTAACCCTGCATCTGCACATATGGCAGGCATGGAAGTCGTGGTTGTGCGTTGTGATGATGAAGGTAATATTGATCTTGTTGACCTCCGTGAAAAAGCGAAGGAACACAGCACAGCTCTTTCTTGTGTCATGGTGACCTACCCATCTACTCACGGGGTTTATGAAGAGAGTATCCGTGAAGTGTGTGAAATTATTCATCAATATGGTGGGCAAGTTTATTTAGATGGTGCGAACATGAACGCACAAGTAGGTCTAACAACACCTGGTTTTATTGGTGCGGATGTGTCTCACTTGAATTTACATAAAACCTTCTGCATTCCTCATGGTGGCGGCGGACCAGGTATGGGACCTATTGGTGTGAAAAAACATTTAGCACCGTTTGTTCCTGGGCACTCGGTGGTCACGCAAGAAATGTTGACTGAGCAAGGCGCGGTTTCTGCTGCACCATTTGGTAGCGCTTCTATTCTACCTATTAGCTGGATGTATATCCGTATGATGGGCTCGCACGGGCTTAGAAAAGCTAGCCAAGTGGCTATTTTAAATGCTAACTACATCGCGAAACGCTTAGCCGCTCGCTATGACATTCTGTATACAGGGCAAGAAGGCTATGTGGCTCACGAATGTATCGTGGATCTACGTCCTATCAAGAAAGATACAGGTATCAGTGAGTTAGATATTGCGAAGCGTTTGATTGACTACGGTTTCCATGCGCCAACCATGTCATTCCCTGTCGCGGGAACCTTGATGATTGAACCAACTGAATCAGAAAGCATTGTCGAAATTGATCGCTTTATCGATGCGATGTTGGCTATTCGTGATGAAATAGACCAAGTGGTTCAAGGTAAATGGACGTTGGAAGATAACCCGTTAGTGAACGCTCCGCACGTTCAAACCGAATTAGCGGAAGAGTGGGCGCATACTTATAGTCGTGAATTGGCGGTATTCCCATCTCACGCAACTCGAGTGAACAAATATTGGCCAGCGGTGAAACGTCTTGATGATGTTTACGGGGACCGTCATTTACATTGTTCGTGCGTACCTATTGAAGAGTATATGTAATTAATTTACTCAGTGTTGAATATGAAAACGCCAGATGAAGATCTGGCGTTTTTTATGGGATTGCCTTTTCTGTAGCCTGTTTTTATAATTACAGCAGCCATCCTTTTTGGTGTGCCTGTTCTAATTGCTGTTCAAGTTGCAACCAAAACTCAGGCAGGATCTCTTGAATATAGTCACACTTACTGACGACCTGCTCATGGCGAATATGATTTTCAACCCAGCTTTGACCTTGATTATGCAAGTTCAATAACATTGGCATCGCTCTGTCAATGGCATTGGCATATTTCGATTCCAAGGTTTCAACAGCATCATACTCATTCCACAAGGCTAAAAATTCCGCATTTTGTGGGCTTGGTAGTAGGTTAAACAGGCGGTTAGCCGCTTTGACTTCTTCATCATGAATGGCATCACGAGCAGCATTATCAAAGACTAAGACATCACCAGCATCAATTTCAACAATATCATGTACTAAGGCGAGTTTAATGGCACGTTCCAGATTAACGCCCGGTACATAAGGTGCGAATGCCATTGCTGCAACCGCAAATTGCCAGCTATGTTCTGCGGTGTTTTCGTGTCTTTCACGGTTTAATAATTTATTTTTTCGATAAACACTTTTCAGTTTATCGAGCTCCATTAAAAATTGGATGACTTCGGTAAAAGCCCCAAAATTCAAAATATTCTGTGGCTTAGTACCTGTTGCAGATGACATAAAAACCTCAATTATTTATCTTCTTCTAAAGAATAAGGGAGTGGGCTAATTGTTAGGCGACTGTGCTCATCTCCCATAACACGAAATACGCTATCGGCTTCCATGTCATTATTCATGATGATTTGGATGCTAAGCTCACCATTACCTAAACGTACTGCCGCGAGAACAGTGCCTGTACGACGCCAGTTTTCACCGAGTTGCCATTCAACACCCTCGCCGATGGTTGGGAGCGCTGAGCCTGTACCTGTAAGCCAATACATCGCTCGTTTGTTAGCACCACGGAACTTGGCACGAGCCACCATTTCTTGGCCTGTGTAGCAGCCTTTTTTAAAGCTAATACTGTGAGGGATAACCTGTAAGTTTGCTGCTTGTGGTAAATGTTGAGCGCTATTCTCTTGGTCAATAACAGCGAGACCGGCCTCAATATCAAGCGCTAACCATTGTTGGTCAGAAACCTGTGGTGCATTTAATGTGTCTGTTATCTTTTGTGCGATGGGCTCATCTGTAATGATTAAGAAGCGTTCTGCTGGGAGGTCAAAATGCAGAAGGGTGCTATTGCCATCAACAACCACTTGATTTTGGTGATCCGGCAATGTGGCAAAAATAGCTGCTAGTGCTTCTCTTGCGCCTTGTCCGGCGATACCCAGTAATTTCAGTTCGGTTTTTTTCTCAAAAGTGACTTTAGAAAAAACGGCATATTTTTTTAGTTCTGCAAGTTGGGCATCGGCGACACTGCGTCTTTCAATATAAGAAAAACCATCTAAATGATGGAATAGGCGTAGGTCACTCCACATTTTGCCTTTTGGGTCACAATGTGCGGTCAGTGTGTGGGCATGTTCAAGCGTACTAATATCCGCGGTGACTTGCCCTTGCAGATATTTTTCTGCGTCGGCACCGTGAAGATGAATAAGTTCCCAGTTTTCCAGTGAAATCAATACAAGGGGTAAAGACTGAGAATTGAGGGGAAACTGAAGTGTGTTGTCTACATGAGAAGTCATGATTTCACCTGTTGTTCTTTATCTGATAATGGTGCTTAATGGTAAAATAGCTAGGTCACATTGCAAGCCTAAAACGGTACTAAAGTTTCATTAGCCTATTATTCAGCATAAGCGGGTAAATAGTTTGTAGAAAAACGGTATTTTACAACCTAAAATGTGAACTATGTAGAGTGTGGCATGTTTTATTGACAGATTATCTGATAGAGTATTTAAAATAATCAATCTTATCAGTCAACTGCAACAAAAGGTCGTAGTGAAATGGATAATGGAATGCCTAGCGGGCAAAGTCAAATCGATATCAATAACAAGGCGCGAATTCATTGGGCATGCAGAAGAGGCATGCGTGAGCTTGATATTTCTATCATGCCATTTTTTGAACATGAATATGACGAACTGACAGATCACGATAAACGTATTTTTGTGCGTCTACTCGAGTGCCCAGATCCAGATTTGTTCAATTGGTTGATGAATCACGGGCGTCCGGAGGATGAAGAGCTATTCTCTATGATTAAACTCATTCAAGAAAGAAATAAAAATCGTGGTCCTGTGGAAATCTAATCTTTCCATTTCATGGAAAACCCAGCTTTTTTCAACCTGCCTCCATGTGGGGGCGGGTATCATTTTGCTTGTTGCACCATGGGAACCTGGTAACTCGATGATTTGGCTTCCATTATTGGTTATCTTAGTGGCGAGCTGGGCAAAAAGTCAAAAGAACATTAGCAAAGTGAAAGGCGTTGCTGTACTGGTGAATGGCAATAAGCTTCAATGGAAAAAGAATGAGTGGGAAATAATCAAAGCACCATGGTGTAGCCGTTGTGGTATTTTATTGACGCTTAAGGCACTGCAAGGAAAGCCACAGAAGCTGCGTTTGTGGGTGGCGAAAGATTCAGTGTCCGAAGAAAATTGGCGTAACCTCAATCAATTATTACTGCAATATCCCGACATTTGATATTGCAGTTTATTGCGCTTCATCTCTAAAGAGCAGCTTCAATTTCTTGTAGGATCTGCTCACACCATTGGGCGATTCTCTCGTCCGTTTGTTCAAATTGGTTTACATCATCGAGTGCGAGACCAACAAACATTTTACCGTCTTCAGTCAGTGGTTTGGGGCTTTCAAATTCATACCCTTCAGTAGACCAAAAACCAATAAATTGTGCGCCAGTCGGTTTTAGTTGGTGATAGAGCATACCTAATGCATCTAAAAACCATTCGCTATAGTCAACTTGGTCACCCATGCCATACATGGCGACCATTTTGTCGACAAGGTTAAGTTTGGGAAGCGCCTCCCAAATTTCCAGCCAGTCTTCCTGAATTTCACCAAAATCCCACGTAGGAATTCCCAAAATAAGAACATCGTACTGCTCCATTAATTCTGGCGGTGTATCGTTGACGTTATGGAGCGTGATGAAATCATCACCTAGGATGTCGCGTATTTTCTCCGCAACCATTTCGGTGTAGCAGGTACTTGAGCCGTAAAAAAGACCTATTTTCATATATATTCTTACTATATCCAGCGCTGGTTTTTATCACGAGGGACGTATTGTAACAGATGGTGCTACAATCAGGCATAATAGATTGCATGGTAATAATAAAGAGGCATAGGATCTAGCGTGGAAAGTAAACAACTAAATCCATTAATTGAACAGTTTCTTGATACAATTTGGTTGGAGCAAGATCTTGCTGAAAACACCTTGGCATCTTATCGTAATGACCTCCAATCATTAGATCGGTGGCTGGATAAGCAGCAGCTACATTTAGAAACCGTTCAATCTATTGATTTGCAATCTTTTCTAGCAGAGCGTATTGACGGTGGATATAAAGCTGCAAGTTCGGCGCGTTTGCTAAGTTCGATACGCAGGCTATTTCAATATTTTTATCGTGAAAAAATTAGGTCAGATGACCCTTCTGCGGTAATTGCAGCACCTAAAATTCCGCAACGATTGCCAAAAGATTTGAGTGAAAAACAAGTCGAAGATTTACTCAATGCGCCTGCAACTGAGGACTCGCTCGAATTACGAGACAAAGCGATGTTAGAAGTGTTATATGCCTGTGGCTTACGCGTCTCTGAGCTGACGGGATTGACCTTCTCGGATATCAGTTTACGGCAAGGGGTTGTGCGTGTTGTGGGGAAAGGTGACAAAGAGCGTTTGATCCCTCTGGGAGAAGAGGCGATTTATTGGCTGGAAAAATACATTGCAGAAGGGCGCCCTGACTTATTGAATGGAAAGACCAGCGACGTGCTTTTTCCAAGTAAACGCGGTACAAAGATGACCCGCCAGACATTTTGGCACCGAATAAAATATTACGCCGTTTTGGCAAATATTGATGGGGAAGCATTATCACCTCATGTATTAAGGCATGC
Source organism: Providencia sp. PROV209 (assembly GCF_028479485.1). NCBI lineage: Bacteria > Pseudomonadati > Pseudomonadota > Gammaproteobacteria > Enterobacterales > Morganellaceae > Providencia > Providencia sp. PROV209. The sequence goes on from NZ_JAMPNR010000011.1 coordinate 148,626, forward strand.
ATTCGCAACCCATTTATTGAATCACGGCGCAGACTTACGCGTCGTACAGATGCTATTAGGTCATAGTGACCTATCAACAACCCAAATTTACACACATGTTGCCACTGAGCGACTACGTGCTTTACATGAGCAGCATCATCCTCGAGGGTGATGGGTGAAAAGGATAAATATGAAACGCAAATTACTTGTTTTAGGCGCCTGCATCGCGTCATTAACGGCATCTGTTTATGCAGCAACAGAAGAGAAGCTGATTATCGAAAAACTTGCACATTATAATATGCAAGTAGAGTCTATTAAGCCTTCCCCAATTGTGGGTTTAAATACGGTAGAAACGGATAACGGCGTTATCTATGTGACTGATGATGGTAAATATTTATTGCAAGGTCCTATTTATGATCTGAGTGGCAAAGTCCCTGTAAATATCAGTAACCAACCATTATTGAAGAAGGTAGAAGCGCTAAAAAATGAAATGATCATTTTCAAAGCGCCTAATGAAAAATATGTGGTGACCGTCTTTACGGACATCAGCTGTGGCTACTGCAAAAAGTTACATGAAACCGTAGGCGAATTAAACAGTAAAGGAGTTACCGTTCGTTATTTAGCATTCCCACGCCAAGGACTGAAGAGTGATACGGCGAAACAAATGGCATCCATTTGGTGCAATGGTTTACCTCAAGATGCGTTAACGAAAGCATTTAAAGGTGATGAGGTTGCCATGATTGATGACTGTAAAATTGATTTAGGTAATCATTTAAAATTAGGTCAATTATTTAAAGTAACAGGCACGCCAGCGATTATTTTGCCAAGCGGACAAGTGCTACCTGGCTTTTTAAAACCGGATGAATTACTCCAATTACTTGAACAGAAATAATCATTATTGTGAATGTTGAAACTTTTTTACGTCAAAGAGAATTAACGGGTGATGCTGCCGCATTACCCAATATTCCTGAGCTTTTGCAGCGTATTTATGCCTCTCGAGGGATCACTGATATCGCCCAATTAGAGCGAAAAGCCTCTAATTTACTAGATTATCGCTCATTATCAGGGGTTGAGAATGCATTAACGCTGCTCTATGTCGCACTGGTGGAGCATCAAAAAATTACCATTGTAGGGGATTTTGATGCTGATGGCGCAACCAGCACTGCATTGGCTATTCGTGCACTGAAAGCCATGGGGTATGTGAATTTAAATTATATCGTTCCTAACCGTTTTGAAAATGGTTATGGTTTGACGCCGCTAGTGGTGGATGAAGCCTATAAGCAGGGAACTGACCTGATTATTACCGTAGATAACGGTATTTCTTCTCATGATGGGGTCGATGCTGCTCATCAATATGGGATGAAGGTGATTATTACAGATCACCATTTGCCGGGTGAAATCCTACCAACAGCTGATGCTATCATCAATCCAAACCTGAGTGACTGCCAATTCGCATCAAAATCATTGGCGGGTGTTGGGGTTACGTTTTATTTAATGTCAGCATTAAGGGCGCACTTACGCCAACAGCAATGGTTTGAAAAGCAAGGGATCAGTGAACCTAATTTAGCGGAATATCTCGATTTAGTTGCACTTGGCACGGTCGCTGATGTGGTGCCATTAGATACCAATAACCGTATTTTAGTGCATCAAGGGTTAAATCGCGTAAGAGCAGGACGTTGCTGCGCGGGAATCAAAGCGTTAATTGAGGTATCCAAGCGAGATGCGTCTCGTCTTGTCGCGAACGATTTTGGCTTTGCGTTAGGTCCTCGGTTAAATGCGGCTGGACGGCTCGATGATATGTCGGTGAGTATTGAATTGCTACTCACGGATGATATGGCATATGCGCGTGAGCTAGCTAATGAGCTTGATGGTTTGAACCAAACTCGTCGAGAAATCGAAGCAGGCATGCAGCAAGAAGCTTTGGTGTTATTTAATAAAATCGAATATAGCGACAATCAATTACCCAATGGGCTAGCTTTGTACCATCCTGAATGGCATCAAGGGGTTGTTGGGATTTTAGCATCGCGAATTAAAGAGCAGTTTCACCGTCCTGTCATCGCTTTTGCACCCGCCGGTGATGGGTTATTAAAAGGCTCTGGTCGCTCGGTTCAAGGTGTACATATGCGTGATGCGCTTGAACGTTTGAATACGCTGCAACCAGGGTTAATGCAAAAGTTTGGTGGACATGCCATGGCGGCTGGCTTGTCTCTTGAAGAGAGTAAATTTGACGCCTTCAAATACCACTTTGAGACGTTAATGGGGGAGCTTATTCAGCCTGAACTGTTATCAGGTGTGATCTGGAGTGACGGTGAGCTATTGCGTAATCAGCTGTCATTAGAAACAGCAGAATTACTGCGTGAAAGTGGTCCTTGGGGACAGGCTTTCCCTGAACCGGTATTTGATGGACATTTCCAGTTATTACAACAAAAGTTAGTGGGTGAAAAACATTTGAAATTGATGTTGGAGCCCGTTAATGGTGGACCCATGCTCGATGGTATCATGTTTAATATTGATGTTCGCCGATGGCCAGACAACAGTGTGAAAAAAGCTAAAATCGCATTTAAGCTGGATGTGAACGAATTTCGCGGCAATAGAAATGTGCAATTGATGATTGAGCATATTTGGCCGGATTAAACTGACGATACAATTCGTACAGAAATAGGGGAGTGATGCCCTATAAACCTGACAGGAATTCCGTTATACTAAACGGTTCGTGAATGGAAATATTTATCTTTATTGATCAACTATAAGATAGTGAAAATGACGTTTGAAATAAACCCAGTAAAAAGCAAGATTCAGGACCTGTCTGAACGGACAATGGTTCTGAGGGGGTATCTTTGACTATGATGCCAAGAAAGAACGCTTAGAAGAAGTGAACGCAGAACTTGAGCAACCGGATGTCTGGAATGAACCAGAACGAGCTCAAGCGCTTGGTAAAGAACGCTCTTCCCTTGAGGCAATTGTTGAGACTATTGACCAACTGACCCAAGGTATCGAAGACGTAGAAGGTTTATTGGAATTAGCGGTAGAAGCTGATGACGAAGAAACGTTCAACGAAGCGGGTGCCGAGTTAGACGTACTGCAAGGCAAGTTAGAACAACTGGAATTCCGTCGTATGTTTTCCGGCGAGTATGATAGTGCTGACTGCTACATTGACTTACAAGCAGGTTCTGGTGGTACTGAAGCGCAAGATTGGGCAAGTATGCTCATGCGTATGTACTTGCGTTGGGCCGAGTCAAAAGGCTTCAAAACAGAAATTATTGAAGAGTCCGATGGTGATGTGGCAGGTTTAAAATCTGCGACAATTAAAATCATCGGAGACTATGCCTATGGTTGGTTAAGAACAGAAACGGGTGTTCACCGTTTGGTTCGTAAGAGCCCATTTGATTCTGGCGGCCGTCGTCATACCTCATTTAGCTCAGCGTTTATCTATCCTGAAGTTGATGATGATATTGATATCGAAATTAACCCTGCTGATTTGCGTATCGACGTATACCGCGCCTCTGGAGCTGGTGGTCAGCACGTTAACAAAACTGAGTCAGCGGTGCGTATTACCCATATACCGACCAACATAGTGACTCAGTGTCAAAACGACCGTTCGCAACATAAAAATAAAGATCAAGCCATGCGCCAGTTAAAAGCGAAGTTGTACGAACTGGAAATGCAGAAGAAGAACGCAGATAAGCAAGCGATGGAAGAGAATAAATCGGACATTGGCTGGGGAAGCCAAATTCGTTCTTACGTCCTTGATGATGCGCGAATTAAAGATTTACGTACTGGTGTGGAAACGCGTAACACGCAAGCCGTGCTGGATGGTGATTTGGATAAATTCATTGAAGCTAGTTTAAAAGCTGGCCTGTGAGGAAAAAATGTCTCAAGAGCAACAGGGTGCAGAACACGCTCCCGATTTAAATAACGAACTCAAAGCCCGTAAAGAAAAACTGGTTGCGTTACGCGAACAGGGTATTCCGTTCCCAAATGATTTCCGCCGTGAAAATGTGTCCGATAAGCTTCACGCTGAATTTGGTGAAAAAACAGCAGAAGAGTTAGAAGATCTGAATGTTGAAGTGACTATCGCGGGTCGTATGATGACTCGCCGTATCATGGGTAAAGCATCATTCGCAACATTGCAAGATGTTGGTGGTCGTATTCAGATTTACGTTTCCCGCGATGATCTGCCAGAAGGTATTTATAACGAGCAGTTCAAAAAATGGGACTTAGGTGACATTCTGGGTGCTAAGGGTCGTTTATTTAAAACTAAAACGGGCGAATTGACTGTTCATTGTCATGAAGTTCGCTTGTTAACCAAAGCTCTGCGTCCATTACCAGACAAGTTCCACGGTTTATCAGACCAAGAAACACGTTATCGTCAACGTTACCTTGATTTAATTGCTAACGATGAATCTCGTAACACTTTCATCATCCGTTCTAAGATTTTAGCGGAAGTTCGTAATTTCATGGTCGATCATGGCTTTATGGAAGTTGAAACTCCAATGATGCAAGTCATCCCTGGTGGGGCTTCTGCGCGTCCATTCGTCACACACCATAATGCGTTAGATATCGATATGTATCTGCGTATTGCGCCAGAACTGTATCTGAAGCGTTTAGTTGTGGGTGGTTTTGAACGTGTGTTCGAAATTAACCGTAACTTCCGTAATGAAGGTTTATCTCCACGCCATAACCCAGAATTCACAATGATGGAACTGTACATGGCGTATGCGGATTACCGTGACTTAATCGTTCTGACTGAAGACTTATTCCGTATCTTAACGCAGAAAGTGTTAGGGAATACGGTTGTGAAGTATGGTGAGCAAGAATTTGATTTTGGTAAGCCATTTACCAAAATGACGATGAAAGAAGCTATCTGCAAATACCGCCCAGAAACCAATGTTGCGGATCTGGATGACATGGACAAAGCGGTTGCGATTGCTCAGTCTCTTGGCATTAAGATTGAGAAGAGCTGGGGCTTAGGTCGTATTCAGTGTGAAATCTTCGAGGAAGTTGCGGAAAGCCACTTAATTCAGCCAACATTTATTACTGAATATCCAGCTGAAGTTTCACCATTAGCTCGCCGTAACGATGAAAATCCGTTCATTACAGATCGTTTTGAATTCTTCATCGGTGGTCGTGAAATCGGTAATGGTTTCTCTGAGTTAAATGATGCGGAAGACCAAGCTGAGCGCTTTGCTGAGCAAGTTCGCCAGAAAGATGAAGGCGATGATGAAGCGATGTTCTATGATGAAGACTACGTCACCGCATTAGAGCACGGTTTACCGCCAACAGCAGGTTTAGGTATTGGTATTGACCGTATGGTCATGTTATTTACCAATAGCCATACTATCCGCGATGTAATCTTATTCCCTGCATTACGTCCTAGCAAAGCTTAAATTTTGCTTTTCATGCCCAGTAAATTGCTGGGCATGAACCTCTCAATACGTTGTCACCGTTCTATTTAATTAACCTATGTGAACTTACAATTAATTTGTCGTATTTTTCTTTTATAGCAAATAAAAGCTGAGTTATATCACGTTGTGCGTTAATTGAATGCCTGTATCTTTTAAGATAACTGCTATTCTTCGCTGGTTTTAATAAATGTAGAGTATTGTTTCATTAATACTTATTTTTATCATCAAGGTGAGCGTTAGCACTTTTTTGTTTTTCAGATTAAGAGAATTTAAGTCTTTTAATGAGTAAATCTACTTGATTGTAATTGATTGATTTTGATATGACATTGCTAATTAGGTTTACTTGATAAAACACGTGTAGATAACTGGATAGATAAAGTAAATAGGCATTACTCATTTTAAGTTATTACTAATGAGATGTGTTTTTGGTGTTAATAAATGGAGATAAACAACCAATAAATAGGAATGCAGGATATCTTATTTAGAGTAGCGATGAGTATTATTGTCGTTAAAATAACGACACCGCAGCGTGGAATTATATTAGTGAAAAATAAAAATGCATTATATTTATGAGGAGACTCTATTTCTCTATTCGACTATATAGAAAATAAGAAGTTTTTAGCTTACACTAGGTTTCTAGGACATCATAATAATAGCGAAGAAAAGTACTGGTAAGGTAAATATATGTTTTTAAAAAATAAATTTTATGTCGCATCTTTGCTTGCGGTAAGCACAGTTTTACTTTCTGGCTGTGTTTCTGGTCCAAACGCGCAAAATACGGCATCAGCTGATTCTCAACTAGCTACAGCATCAACGAAAAGTTCACAAAGCGGTAAGGTCGATAATTCTTACCCTGAATCACAAAATGTTTTAAATAATGCTTTAGATCGCTCGCCAAATGGTGCTGAGCAATCGGGCGTTGCTCCACTTAATACCTGTATTAAAGAACTCAGTTCATTGAAAACATTATCACCAGAAAATTACAATCGTCTGGTTGGTTCATTTAAGGAAGTGAGTGAAATCAATCAGTTGTATAAGCAAATCGAAGCAACTGCTAGCCCAGATACGATTGAACTATTGCAAATGGCAATTGAGTCTAAAACAAAAGTACTTTGTGCTAAGGTGCGTTACAACGCAGTGCTGTCAACGGAATCAACTTTGCAGAAAATTAATGGATTATGAGACTTAACCTAAGGCTTTGTGTCTCTCTGGCACTCTTCTCGACATGTTTTTCATCGGCATCCTATGCGGATCGTTTTAACAATGTCATCGATGACTTTGATACTTACCTTCAATCTGAAAATGAAGGTCAAAAGCCAAAGCCACGTCCTATCGAAGTGCCGCTGAGTGTTAAATCACAAGCCCAGGGTTATGATGTTTTATCCACACTTTCGCCAGTTCCACTGCCGAAAGAAAACCGCCAAGTCAAGACGGTTAATGCAAGGAATACTAAAGAGAAAAAGGCCACTCAGCACGTATCGAATACGGCGACGGTGTCTCATTCTCAAAACACTACAGCGCCAGTAACCGCCACGGTACAAACGCAGGTCGAGCCTAAAACACAACCACAAGTAACAGAGCCGGTGACTCCTCCTGTTACAGAGGTTTGTGTGTTACCAACTGAGCCTTCATCTTACCAGCCGACATCTTCATACTTACTGCAAAGTAATCAATGGAATCCTAAGTATTTGGCGAAAGATTTTGCCAAATACCAAGTTATTATTGATCCTCTTGGTCTGTATTCTTCTGATTTCACGAAGAAAGCAGGGGCAGATAATGCTGCCTATTTAGCTCAGTTGGCAAACTTAATTGAGCAGCAACAATTAAAAAGCCTTTATCGCCTTGGCATTGCGCAAGGTGTGGGTGAGTTAATTGCGTACAATAAGCTTTTAACGGATGGCCAGTTAGTCAATAAGCTTACCAATTACAATAAAAGTATTGCTGAGCTAAATCGTATTATTACTGAAAAACAATCTACGATTAATCAACTTAGCGAAGAAATTGCAGCCAACAAGCTGAAAATTGATCAGTTACAAAATGTTGTGAAGTCGGTTGATAATAAAGTTGTTATCGATGAACTTAACAATGAGTTAACGAAATCGAAGGGTGTTGTTGCTGAAAAACAAGCCAGTTTGGAAGCGCTCGCCAAACAGAATGATCAGTCTTTAGAAACCATCAAAAAGTTGGAAAAACAACTTAATGATGGTTTGGTTGATGTTGCGAATACGAAAAAACAA